>DATASG010000114.1:0-8952 GCA_036269295.1 Vicinamibacterales bacterium
AGCGCGATCGGTCGGGCATCCCGAAGATCAGGTGGTCCATCGCGGTGTGCCTGATGACGCCCGGCTCTGCGATTACTGCCGATACATACGAGACGCCGCCTGCGGTGTGGGCGGCGCCGACGCCGCGGATCAGCGACGCGACGGTCTCGACGCCGTTCTGAAAGCCGATGACGATGGTGTTGGGGCCGACCAACGGCGGCAGCATCGCCAGCGCGCCTTCGGTGTCGTAGAGCTTCACCGCAAAGAACGCAACGTCCACCGGTCCGACCGCGAGGGGGTCGCTCTCCGCCCTGATGCGGGGCAGATGGACATCGCCCTTCGGGCTGGTGATGCGAAGGCCACGTGTGCGCATCGCCTCGAGGTGGGCACCGCGCGCCAGGAACGTGACCTCCGAGCCCGCGGCGGCAAGCCGTCCGCCGAAGTATCCGCCGACCCCGCCCGCACCGAGAACAGCGATCCGCATAGGGGGGATCGTACTACGCTGGAAAGTACGAAGTACGAAGTATGAAGTACGAAGTATGAAGTACGAAGTACGAAGTACGAAAAGCAAAAGTACGGACTGCGGACGTCGTACTTCGTACTTTCACGTACTGACACCGCAGTGCCGACATCGGATCGACACGCCGACCATCAGCGCGACCTCCTTCACCACCAGAAGGCGTGGCGGAGCACCGCCAGCGGATGGCCGCCCGGCGTTCGGTCGTCGTCTGGCGTGAGGGTGCGGCAGACGATGGTGAAGGCAGGGGATTTGAGGATACCACGAAGGTCTTCGTAGATCACGCCGGCCACAGTACAATTCAAGCGCAAGGCGCGGATAGCGGCCAGGCGAGGTGCTGTTCCATCCTGTGTGCATGAATACTTTGACTAGAAGATCAGCGGAGCAGCTGGCGGCGACCGAGGCCGCATCCTGGCACGCGGTGCTGACGCGCGACAAGACATCAGACGGCCGCTTCATCTATGCGGTCACCTCGACCGGCGTGTACTGCCGGCCGTCCTGCCCGAGCCGCAAGCCGCGACGCGATCGCGTGCGCTTCTTCGACGCGCCCGACGCCGCGCGGGCGGCTGGTTTCCGGGCCTGCAAGCGCTGCACGCCCGACGCTGCCGTTGCGCCGGCCGATCCGTGGATCGAGCGCATCCGCCGCGCGTGCGTGTACCTCGCGAACGTCGAGGGTCAGCCCTCACTGGCAACGCTGGCCGCGCGTCTCGGCGGCAGCCCGTATCACCTGCAACGCAATTTCAAGCGGTTGGTCGGGGTGACGCCGCGGGAGTACGCCGACGCCGTCCGTCTGCGCAAGGTCAAAGGACACCTGCGCGAGCCGGGCGATATCACCGGCGCGATGCTGGAGGCGGGCTACGGATCGAGCAGCCGCTTCTACGAGCGCGCGGTGCCGAAGCTCGGCATGGCGCCGTCGGTGTACCGCCGCGGCGGCGCCGGCATGCAGATCGACTACACCATCGTCGACTCGACGAACGCGTCGCTTGGACGCCTGCTGGTCGCGGCGACGGCGCGCGGCGTCTGCGCGGTCGCCATGGGATCGTCGGACGCGGAGTTGAGGCGCTCACTGTCGGACGAGTATCCGGCGGCCGCGATCACCGCCGACGCCGGCGCGCTGGCGCAATGGACCAAGGCGATCCTCGCGCACCTGGCCGGCCGGACACCACGGCTCGATCTGCCGCTCGACGTGCAGGCAACCGCATTTCAGTGGCAGGTCTGGCAGGCGCTGGCGTCGATCCCGTACGGCGAGACGCGCACGTACTCCGACGTGGCGGCGTCGATCGGCCGGCCCCACGCGGCGCGCGCCGTCGCGCGCGCCTGCGCGACCAATCCGGTGGCGCTGGCGATCCCGTGTCATCGCGTCGTGCCGGCGGCGGGCGGGCAGGGCGGCTATCGCTGGGGCGAGGGGAGGAAGAGGACGTTGCTAAGGCAGGAAGGCAGAAGGGCGGGAAGGCAGGAAGGCAAGGCCGGAGGGCAGGAAGGTCGATGACCGCCGTCGCGCACTCGCTCGGCGATCGGCTTGCATCTTTCGACTGGACCGGTGTCGAGGCTTCGCTCGAGGGGCAGGGATTCGCCGCTCTCCCGGCGCTGCTGGACGCTGACGAATGCGAGGCGCTGGCGCGCCTGTACTCGCAGGATGCTCGATTCCGAAGCCGCATCGATATGTCGCGCTTCCGCTTCGGCGCCGGGGAATACAAATACTTCGCCGCGCCGCTGCCCCCACTGGTGCAATCGATGAGGGAGGCGCTGTACACACGCCTTGCCCCAATAGCGAACCGCTGGTCGCAGCGGCTTCGCCGGAAATCTGAATTCCCGGCCGTCCTCGAAGACTTCCTGGCGCGGTGTCACGAAGCAGGACAGACGAGGCCGACGCCGCTGCTGCTCTCGTACACCGCCGGCGGCTACAACTGTCTGCATCAGGACATCTACGGCGACGTTGCGTTTCCGCTGCAAGCGGTCTTCTCGCTGGCCCGCGCCGAGGTCGACTATCAGGGCGGAGAGTTTCTCATGGTGGAGCAGCGTCCACGGGCGCAATCCCGTGGCCACGCCGCGCGCATCGACCAGGGCGCCGGCATCGTCTTCGCCACCCGCGAGCGGCCTGTGGCTGGGACGCGCGGTGACTATCGGGTGACGATGCGCCACGGCGTCAGCACGGTGAAAAGCGGTTCCCGCATGACCCTGGGCATCATCTTTCACAACGCACGGTAGGTCGGGTGGCCGGGTTGGTCGGGGGTATGGTCGGTCGGGTGGGTCGGATGGGTCGGATAGGTCGGATAGAGTGATCCACTAGAATGTCCCACGACTGAGACTGACGACCGATGACTGTTTACTCCCGATCTCCCTGGATCCAGGCGTTTCCGAAGGCGCGCGTGCCCGCGTACCCGCGCCACCGCGGCGCCGACACGACCGATGTCGTGATCATCGGCGGCGGCTTGACCGGCTGCGCCACCGCCTATGCAATGGCGGCGGCCGGCGTCAAGGTGACGCTGCTCGAAGCCGCTCAGATCGGACACGGCAGCAGCGGATCCTCGTCCGGCTGGATCAACGAGGACCCGGGCGTCGGCTTCGCCGATCTCCAACAGGCGGTCGGCCCTCGCGACGCCAAGGTCGCGTATCAAAGCTGGCGGCGGGCGTCGCTCGACTTCGCGGCGCTGATGCGCCGGCTCGACGTGAAGTGCTTCATGGAAGCGCACCCGGCGGTCACGGTCGCGTGCACGCCGGAACAGGCGGTGCGGCTGCAGCGCGAACACAAGGCTCGCCGCTCAGGCGGCCTCGATGCGCCGCTGCTCAACCCGCGCGCGGTGGCCGGTGAGATCGCGCTCAACGCGTCCGCCGCGCTGCGCGGGACGGATGGGGCGACCCTCGATCCCTATCGCGCCTGCCTCGGGTTGGCGGTGTCGGCGGAGAAGCGCGGTGCCCGGCTCTTCGAACGCACCGCAGTCACGAAAGTCACGTTCACGCGCAAGGCCGCCGACGTGCTGACGGCCACCGGGCGGATTCACACCAGGCGGGTGATCGTCGCCACCGGCACGCCGACAGCGCTCTACCAATCGCTGGCGCGGCACTTCTGGTTCCGCACCGCGTATCTCGCTCAGACCGAGCCAGTGCCAGCGAAGATTCGCCAGGCCATGGGACAGCGCAACGCCGTGATTCGCGACGGCGCCGCTCCGCCGCATCTGATCCGCTGGGTGGGCCAGGACCGCGTGATGGTGGCTGGTGCCGACGCGGATACGCCGCCCGTCCGCCTCCGCGACAAGCTCATCGTCCAGCGGACCGGACAGTTGATGTACGAGCTGTCGATCTTGTATCCGGATATCTCCGGCGTGCAGCCGGCGTTCGGGTGGGCCGCAGATTACGCCCGTACTACCAACGGGCTGCCCTGTATCGGCCCGCACCGCAACTTCCCCCATCACCTGTTTGCGTTCGGCGATGCCAGCCAAGGCGTGACCGGCGCCTATCTCGCCAGTCGCGTGCTGCTACGCCATCACTTCGAAGAAATGGATCCATCGGACGCGGTCTTCGGATTCCACCGTTAAAATCGCCCTACCCGCCGCCGCCCGCGTAAATTCTTTGTATACTCGCGGGCATGCTCAAACACATTCTTTCGGCTCTGCTATCGCTGTCGCTGGCGGCGCCGGCGTTGGCCCAATCGCAGGCGGCCAACGGCGCCATCGAAGGCACGATCTCCGATAGCTCTGGCGGCGTGCTACCAGGCGTCACGATCACGATCACCAACGTCGACACCGGCACCGAACGCACGGTGGTGACCAACGAGAAGGGGCTCTATCGCGCGCCGCTGCTGCCACTCGGCAAGTACCGCGTGGTCGCGGAGCTCCAGGGCTTCAAGAAGGCCGAAGAGAAAGACATTCAGCTGTCGGTGGGCCAGACGGCGGTGGTGAACGCGACGCTGTCGGTCGGCACCGTGAGCGAGACGATCACGGTGAGCGGCTCCGACATCCCGGCGCTCGACGTCGCTCGCATCGATATCGGCCACACGATGAGCGATCTGGAGGTCCACAACCTGCCGCTCGTCGCCCGCAACCCGTACAACTTCGCGCTCGTGCAGCCCGGGGTGACCGGTATCGAGAACGTCGAGTTCGGCGTGCCGCGCCTTGCCGCCAACGGCGCGGCGATGCGCATCAACTACATGATCGACGGCAACACCAACACCGAGAAGGACCGCGCTGGCCTGCGCCTGCTGCCGATGTCGGAAGTCATGATCCAGGAAGTGAAGGTCGTCACCACTGGCTTCGCGCCCGAGTTCGGCCAGACGATGGGGATGGTCTACAACGCGGTGACGCCGTCGGGCACCAACACCTTCAAGGGCGAGGGCGGGTATCTGTTCCGGCGCAATCCGTTCAGCGCCTTTCCCTTCTTCACCGGCTGCACAGACGTCGCCTCGACCTGCGGCAGCGCGCCGGCCGGCTCGGTGCTGCCGGCGACCAAGGTTGACACCGGCACGTTCGATGTCGGCGGACCGTTGATCAAGAACAAGGCCTTTTTCTATGTCGGCTGGGAGCAGACGCGGCGCGACCTGTCGTCGACCAGCCCGGTCACGATCATTCCGGCCAACGCCGCGGCGATCGGCCTGGCGCCGCAGCCGGCGTTCGTCCCCAACGTGCAGACCGGCAAGTTCTTCATCCTCAAGGGAGACATGCAGCTGAACAGCGCCAACCGCGCGACCGTGCGCTGGAATCGCTTTCACAACGATGCTCCCTACAACAGCGGCGGCAACCTGGCGTCGCTCGAGCAGGCGACCAACTTCCTCGACGCGATGGACTCGGTGGCCGGCCAGGTGGTCTCGACCATCGGTTCGAGCCAGCTGAACGAGTTCCGCGTCCAGTACGCGCACCGCCATCAGGGCTCGGTCGCCAACAGCGACTCGGGTACCGGTCCGGCGGTGTCGATCACCGGCATCGCCAGTTTCGGCGCTCCGATCAGCGGCACCGGCCAGGGCAACGCCGGGTTCGACTTCAAACAGAACATCTCCCAGGTGATCGACAACTTCACCTACATCCGCGCCGCGCACAGCTACAAGTTCGGCATCGACATGCAGCGCATCCACGATGAGCGGATTGCGGCGCCGCAGTTCCTCTATACCTTCCCGTCAATTGCCGCCTATCTCGCGGCGAAGAACGGCGCCAACCGGCTCGGCTACTCGTCGATGACGCAGATCACGGGCGACCTGGGCTTCGCGATGGACACGAGCCTCTACAGCCTGTTCGTCCAGGACGACTGGCAGATCGCGCCGAAGGTGAAGGTCCTCTACGGCGTGCGCTACGATCTCTACGATTACCCGAGCGGGCTAGCCACGGCGCCGCTGGCGTCGACGCAGAACTTCAACATCGACAAGAACAACTTCGGGCCGCGCGTCGGTGTCGCCTGGTCGATTGACGACAAGACCGTGCTGCGCGCCAGCACGGGTCTGATGTACGACCAGCCGATTCTCGGCGGCTACGAGCAGGCGCTGCAGTTGAGCGGATCGCCGAAGGCGCCAGCCTACACCTTTTCGCCGGCCTCGGCCGGCGCGCCACTGTTCCCCAACCCGGTGTCGACGGCAGGGACGCTCCCGGTGCAGTCGCCCTGGACGGTCGATCCGAACTTCGTCGTCGCGCGCACGTTCCAGACCAACATCCAGGTCGAGCGGTCGCTCGGCCGCGACTACACCGCGTCGATCGGCTTCATCTACGCCAACGGCGACAACCTGCCGGTCGTGACCGACGTGAACCTGATTAACCCGATCGGTACGCTTGCCGACGGCCGGCCGATCTACAGCGGCACCGTCAGCGCGGCGACCCGTCTGGATCCGCGCTTCAACCACATCAACGAAGTGCAGTCGATCGGCGACTCGACGTTCAAGGGGCTGACACTGCAGATGTCCAAGCGCCTGGGCAAGGGGCTGACCTACAACATCCAATACGTGGCCGGCAAAGGGCTCGATAACACGCCGCTCCTCACGCAGCTCACGGTGCAGGCGGAAACCGGACGCTCGGATCCGAGCAACCTGGATCGCGATCTCGGGCCGAACCCGCTCGACATTCGCCAGAACCTCTCCGGCAACGTCGTCTACACGACGAGCAACTCGGCGTCGAACCGCGTCGTGCGCGCGCTCCTCAACGGCAACCAGATCGGTGTCCTGCTCCAGTTGAACAGCGGCCTGCCGCTGAACATCCGCTCGAACCTGGACCTCAATGGCGACGGCGTGACGAGTGATCGGCCGCTCAACGTCACCCGCAACTCGCTGTACCTGCCGGTCCGCAAGAACGTGGACATGCGGTACACGCGCAACATTCCGATCGCTGGCAGCGTCCGTGGCGAGATCATCGCGGAGCTGAAGAACGTCTTCAACACGCAGCAGATGGCCGGCATCAACACGGTCGTGACCACCGACGCGGCCGGCAATCCGACGGTCCCCATCCCCACCGACCCCTACGGCTTCCCCGGCGCGACGGGATACGAGCAGCGGAAGTTCCAGCTCGGTTTCAAGGTTCGCTTCTAGGTCGGGTGGGCGGGGAAGGAAGGGCAGGACAGGCGGGATGGGGCCTCCCGCCCATCCCGCCCATCCAGCCGGTATGATCACCTCATGAAGCGCTTCATCCTCTCGGCTTTCATTCTTCTCGCCGCGTTCTCCACGATTCCCATCGCCCAGATGCGCGTCATCCCGCTCGACGACGAGCAGGGCCAGATCGCGCTGGGTCTGGTGCTGCGGCATCTCGCCAACGTCGGCATCTTCATGCACACCACCGCGCACCCCGACGACGAGAACAACGGGCTTCTGGTGATGCTGAATCGCGGCCAGGGCTACCGCACGGCGCTGGCGACCGCGACGCGCGGCAACGGCGGCCAGAACGAGATCGGCCCCGAGATCTTCGAGGCGCTCGGCGTGCTCCGGACCGGCGAGCTCGCGGCGCTGCACCGCTTCGATGGCGCGGAACAGTACTTTACGCGTGCGGTCGATTTCGGCTACTCCTTCGGCATCGAGGAGACGTTCCAAAAATGGGGGCGCGAGGAGATCACAGCCGACTACGTGCGGTTGATCCGGACGATTCGCCCGGACGTGATCGTGACCCTGCCGCCGACCGGCAACGCCGGTGGCCAGCACCACATGGCGTCGGCGGTGATCACCCACGACGCCTACAAGCTCGCCGGCGATCCGACCAGGTTCCCGGAGCAGATCAAAGAAGGACTGCGCCCGTGGCAGCCGAAGAAGTTGTATCACCTTGCGGCGTTCGGGTTCCCTGGCGAAGCGCCGGTGGTCGGCCGATCGACGCGGGTCAACTCGGGCGTCTACGACACGCTGCTGGGGAAAACCTACAACGAGATCGGAACCGAAGCACGCAGCATGCACAAGTGCCAGGGCATGGGACAGCTGCTGTCGCTGCCGGCGCCCAACGCGACCGCCACCTATCAGCTCGACGAGACGACGCTGCCGGGGCAGATGCAGAAAGACGAGACGTCGCTCTTCGAGGGCGTCGAGAGCAGCGTGATGAGCCTGGCGAGATTCGCCGGCGCCCGCGCCCCGAAGGGCCTCACCGAGGGGCTGACCGCCATCACCAACGCGACGCAGGCGGCGCAGAAGGCGTTCGACACCGTCAGCAACGAGGCGACGCTGAAGCCGCTGCAGGACGGCCTGTTCGCCGTCCGCGTGCTGCGCCGCGAGCTGCGCGCGATGGCGATCGACGAGTCCGGCAAGTACGAGATCGACTTCCGCCTGCGGCAGAAGGAAGGCGAGTTCCAGCAGGCGATCGTGTTCGCGCACGGCCTCAAGATCGAGGCGCTCGCCGACGACGGCGTCGTCGTGCCGGGCCAGCCGGTGAAGGTCAACGTGATCGTCGCCAACCGCGGCACCGGCGAGGTCGCGATCAGGAACGTGAAAATCGACGGGTTCACAGGCGACCAGCCGTGCACGATGACGGCCTTCAGCGGCGGCGGCTTCTTCTTTCCCGGCGCCAACCGGCGGCCTGGCGCGCCGGAGGCGCCGATGCCGAGCGTGCGGAAAGATCAGGTCGCGCACTGCGAACCGACCCTGACTGTCCCGGCGGAAGCGCGGGTCAGCGAGCCATACTGGCATCGCAAAGGCGAGGAAGGGCGCTACACGTTCGACGCCGACGCGCCGTTCGGCTTGCCGATGCGGCCGACGCCGTTTTATGTGCAGGTGACGCTGGCGCTGCCGGGCGGTGAAGAAGTCATTCAGGGCCTGCCGGTTCAGCACCGCTACGAAGGCGACATCTTCAGCGGCGAGAAGCGCAGCGAGCTGCTGGTCGTGCCGGCGTTCTCGGTCCGGGTGACGCCGCAGGTGGCGATCGTACCCGAGTCGTCGATCCGGAGCACACCCACACCGCCGCGGGGCCGTGCCTCGCAACCGCCGGCAGCGGCAACCGCTGCCGGCCGGGCACGAGGCCGCCCCACACCGGCCGCGGCGCCGGCCGCCGCGACGACCGGCGCCCCGAGCTCGG
>DATASG010000115.1:0-3797 GCA_036269295.1 Vicinamibacterales bacterium
CTGCATTACCTGCAAGGAAAAGCAGAACTCGTGACCGACCTGCTGCCGCTTCTCCAGGAATTCCACCGCGAGAAGCTGGCGATGATGCTGCGGCACCAGGCCGGGGCACGGCTGGTCGGGCAGTACGACGCCAACAACACCTATCAGTATGTGATCAACCGCGAGCAGACGCAGCTGACCTGGGTGGCCACCGCGATCGCCGAGCTGGGCGGCACCGCCGATGATCAGGCCGAGCCGGCGCGCCCGCCGAGCGGCAAGGCCGCCGCCGCGGCGCAGGCGATCTTCACCGAGGACGGCCAGGACGCCCAGCGGTTCGTCGATCGCTGGCGCCCGCGGATCGATGGCATGGACAACGCCCGCCACGCCAAGATGCTCCGGGTAATCATCGGCGAGACGCTCGAGCAGAAGCGCTTCTTCGATCAGGCTCTCGCGGGTCGGCACGATCTGCTCGGCCGACGCGGCGAGCAGGTCGGTCCGTCCTACGGCGAGGTGCTGCCCTCGCGATGGATCGAATAGCGATCGCGCTCGGCAGCAACGTGGGCGATCGGCGCGCCCATCTCGACTACGCAGTCGCGTCGCTTCGCGGCCTGCTGACCAACGTCGCGGCCTCCCGCTACTACGACACCGTTCCGGTCGGCGCGTCCGGACCCCAGGCGATGTATCTGAACGCCGCCCTCGTCGGCGACACCGGGCTGGCGCCGCGCGCGGTCCTCGACGCGCTGCTCGCGATCGAGACTGAGCGCGGCCGCGAGCGGCCCTACGTCAACGCCCCGCGCACGCTCGATCTCGATTTGATTCTGTGGGGTCAGGTCGTGCTGGACGAGCCGGGGCTGGTGGTGCCGCACCCGCGCTTCCGCGAGCGGCGGTTCGTGCTCGAACCGCTCGCCGCGGTGGCGCCGGAGCTGCGGGATCCGGTCAGCGGGAAAACGGTCGCGGAGCTGCTTTCGGCCGCGGCAGCGGGCTCGGACGGGGCGGCATAGGCATCACGCCGGGCAGCACCACCTCGAACTCGGCCATCGCGTCGGCGATCGCGGCGTCGATCTCGGGCTGCGCCTCCGCCATGGCTCGGGCCACCTCCTCGCCGATATCGAGGTGTGCGCGGCCGTCGAGCATGGCCGGCCCCAGGTTGCCCTTCTCTTTCTCCTTGTCTTTTTCCCTGTCGGAGCGGCGCTTACGCTCGGTCTCGGGCCGCGGGTCGCCGGGCCGCCGCAGCGCAATCGTGCCGCCGAACGACTCGAGCTCCAGGTGAGCGCTGCCGTTGCCGAGGGTCACGGTGAAGCGCTTATTGCGGCGCTGCGCGTCGTCGCCGGCCAGCGGGAAGGTGGAGCGGAAGCTGCCGTTATAGGTGCGGACCGTCAGCGTCGCGTTGGTCTTGTCGGCAATCGGCATCGCGATCAGGCCGTTGTGGGTGGTGAGGCGGTAAAGGCCCTTTTCCTTGATGGCGCCGTCGTAGGAGATGTTGCCGTTGACGGTGTAGAGATCGACGTTGGCGGAGTCGATGCGGTCGAGGACGATGCTGCCGTTGGTCGATTCGGCCGAGAGATCGCCGCTGATGTCGGCCAGGTGGATGCTCTCGTTGATCGCGCGCACTTCGACGCGCCCCTTCGCTCTCTCGAGCGTGATCTCGCCCTGCACTGACTTCAGCGACACGAAGCCAGAGCCGCCGCGCACCTTGATGTCGCCGTGCGTGGTCTCGACACTGACGTCGCCGCCGACCCCGTCCATGGTGACATCGGCGTAAGTGCCGGCGACGGCGATCGCCATCCACGACGGCACGCTGATGGTGTAGTCGAGCGAGCGGGGCGGACCGCCGCGCAGCGAGCGCGAGCGGATGCGGAGCGATTGCTCGACCTGCTTGATGTCGACCGTCTCACGGTCGGAGTTGTTGACCTCGACGCGAACGGCGTCCCTGCCCCAGACCTTGATGTTGACGTCGCCGGCGAAGTTATTGATATCGAGCTTGGTGCCTTTGGCGACCGGCACCGTCTGATCGGTCGGCGTGATCACCATGAGCGCCAGTAGAAGGGTGGTTACCATATAGTCCTTGGTCAGTCGTTGGATCGTTAGTCAGTTTCCGAGGCGAGCGCCGTTGCCCGGCGCAGCAGGTCGAGCTTCCGCCGCCGCGCCTCGACGAGATGGCCGCTCAAGTAACCATTGGCCGGGTCGCCGACCAGCGCCTCCCGCGCCTGGTTGATCGCCTGGTCGATGATCTGGAGGTTATGCTCGACGATCGCCACGGTCGAGGCGTCGAGACGGCCGCGTCCCGCCTTCAGCGCACCTTCGAGGTCGGCGACCGCGGCATCGTACTGCGCGTCGGCCATGCTGACGTTCCCAAGGCGCGCGAAATCAGCGGCGCCGTTCCCGTCGGCGCCGACGCCGAGCGACACAGGCGAGTCAAGACGGATCGCAGGTTCCGCACCACCATCCTGGCGGGCCTGACCGCTGTTACCGCCGGCATCGTGCGGACGTCCACCTCTCAACGAGCCCGGGATGCCCAGGCGCGCTTCGAGCTGCCACGCGGCCGCGCCCGAGACGGCGATCAAGAGCGCGGCGGCCGCCGCGAGCTGCGGCAGGGTGAAGGCAAGGCGTCGCGTTTCTCTCGGCGCAAACGGGACCACCGGCGCGGGCTCGCCGCTTTCATTCAGGCGCGCGGCGATGCCGCGCCACAGATCGGCCTGCGGAGGGCGCGCGTCTATCGACGCCGCCCGCGCCACGACGCGCTTCAGATCGTTGAGCACCGCCGCGCACGACGCGCAGCCCCGTAGGTGCTGGTCGACCGCCCTGCGCTCGTCCTCCGGCAGCTCGCCGTCGAGATAGTCCGACAGCCGGTCCGTCCATTCCTGATGCACGTTCAATCCCCTGAAAGATGTTGCCGCATCAACATACGCGCCCGGTGCAGCTGGCGTTTCGACGTCCCGCTGGCGATGTCGAGCATCACCGCGATCTCGCGGTGCTTGTAGCCCTCGACGTCGTGCAGCACGAAGATCTCCCTGGCGCCGGGCGGCAGCTGGGCGATGGCGCTCTCGAAGTCGACTTTGAGATCGGCGCGAGCCGGTCCCACCGTGAGCTGATCCAGCGCCGTCGGGTCGTCGGACATCCGCTCCCGCTGGATCGCGTACGATCGCCGCCGCTCGATCACGACGTTGACCGCCAGGCGATGGAGCCAGGTCGAGAACGCCGACTCGCCGCGGAACTGGCCCAGTTTCTGCCAGGTCCGCACGAAGATATCCTGCGTGACCTCGTCGGCCTCCTGCGTGCTGAGCATCCGGCGGGTCAGGCTGTGGATCCGGCTGACGTGGGTCCGGTAGAGACGCTCGAAGGCAGACTGGTCGCCTCCGGCCGCCAGGGCCACGTCGCTGTCGAGCCCGCTTCCAACCGGAATTTCGCCGCCCAGCGTCATCACCGCCGTCATCGTCACAATCTGCCCACTTACAACCGATTGGACGAGCTCAGGTTACAGGAAGGTTGACAGGGGCGGGAGGGGCGGAAGGGGCAGGAGAGGCAGGAGGGGCAGGACGGGCAAGATAGGCGGGATGGGAGGTCCCGCCAGCACGCTAGCGCAATTTCGGGTTCCGTGTAGCGTCCCACGATCAACGCAGAGACCGCGGAACGCGCAGAATGTCTTACCTTTCCGCGGGTTCAGCGAGTTCTGCGTTAACGTCGTCTACACCGAAATCGAAGGCGCTCTAAGCGGACGACCCAGCACGCTACGCGCGGCTGCGTTCCTCGACGCTCTGCAACGCGATGGAGGCGTCGACCGGCGCGCCGTGCACGTCTCGCCGCGCGGTTTCGGCCGG
>DATASG010000116.1:0-7796 GCA_036269295.1 Vicinamibacterales bacterium
GCGCCGAGCGCACGCTGCTGCCGGTCGGCACCATCAAGCGCCGCGACATCATCGTCTTCAAGTACCCCGAGGAGCCGGACCGCGACTTCATCAAGCGCGTCATCGGCCTGCCCGGCGAGACGGTCGAGGTGCGCGAGAAGAAGGTCTACATCAACGGCACCGCGCTCGACGAGCCGTATGTCCACTTCCTGGCGCCGCCCAGCGCGCCCTCGGAGCTCCATGAGGTGACCTCCTTCGACGTCCGCGAGCGCTTCGGCCCGGTGACGGTGCCCGCCGATCAGTACTTCATGATGGGGGACAACCGCGACAACTCCGCCGACAGCCGCTACTGGGGATTTCTGCGGCGCGACTACATCAAGGGCCGGGCGCTTGTGATCTACTGGTCGTACCAGGCGGAGCGCGAGGACTACCAGGACGAGAGCGCCGGCGCGACCGCGAAGGGGCTGGTGTCGGTGTTCGCCCACTTCTTCACGCGCACGCGCTGGGATCGGATGTTCCACCAGACACGTTGATGATGCGGACGCTGTTGAAGCTGGCGGTGGTGGCGTTGCTGGCCAACGCGGCCTGGCACCTGTTCGGCGGCTACTACCCGAACTACAAGTTCCAGGACGCGGTGGAGTACGCCGCCCAGAACGGCGCCGCCCTGACTCCGGAGGCGTTGCGCGACAGGGTGGTCGAGCTGTCGTCGCAGTACGACCTGCCGCTGACCGAGGACCAGGTCACGGTCTCGCGCCTGAACACCCACACCATGGTCGACCTCTCCTACAAGCGGCCGATCGAACTGGTGCCCGGCTTCAGGTACCAGTGGCCGTTCTCGATCCACGTCGACGTCGTGATTCTCGGCTCGTTAAAGTAGCGCCTCGGCCTCGTCGGCGGCCTGCGAGGCGCCAGCCGACACGCCAGCCGCTTCGGCCGTGACCGCGGCCGCGTACTCTAGATCCGAGATGCTGCCGAGGTTGATCTCGACGTTCAGCTGCGCCCCGCGCGTGCCCGCGCGCAGCAGTGCCACGGCGACGCCCACGTCGCTTGCCGCGGCGCGGTGGCCGTGCGCGGCGACCGCGACCGAGAGGGCGAGCGCTGCCGCCGACAGGCGCATGACGCCGAGCGGCACGTCCGTCGCTCCGCGCAGCGCCTGCTGAATGGCCGCCGAGCGCGCCGATTGCTCGTCGGCGGACGCCTTTGGCAACTTGAAAGCTGCGACCACACGATCGTAGGCGGCGGTGTCGCCATCGATCGCGGCGGTCAAACCTTCGCGGATGTCCGCCAGGCTCCTGGCCGCGTTCGCCAGCGCCGCTCGGTCCTGGTCCGATCCCGTCCGCGACTTGGGCAGCCCGGTCACCATCATCAGCACCGAGGCCCCGACCGCCGACGCCAACGCCGAGGCCGATCCGCCGCCCGGCGTCGGATCCGCTGAGCTGAAGGCGCTCAGCGCCTCGCGTATCGATTGTTCAGTCAACGGCATATCGATCCGTGTTCGACGACGATCTGTCCGCGTTTGACCACCGCCCGAATGGTGTCGGCGCCGACGCGGATCAGGTTGATCGCCGGCCCCTTCACGACCACGGCGTCCATCTGTTTGCCGGGCTCGAGGCTGCCGATCCGATCCTGGCGATCGAGCGAACACGCGGCGTTGATCGTCGCCGCGACCAGCGCCTCCTCGAAGGTGAGGTCCATGCCGAAGCAGGCGAGCGCCATCGCGAACGGCATCGACGGCGAGTAGCCCGCGCCCGGATTGACGTCGGTGGCCAGCGCGACGGCGACGCCACGCTCGATCAGCATGCGCGCCGGCGCGAAGCGTCCGAGCTTCAGGTAGAACGCGGCGATCGGCAGCAGCGTGGCGACCGTGCCCGCTGCCGCCAGCCCCGCGGCGCCGGCTTCGTCGACGAAGATCAGATGGTCCGCCGACCGCGCGCCGACCTCGGCGGCGACCTTCGCGCCGCCGCTCGCGCCGAGCTCGTCAGCGTGAATCCGCCCCTTGAGCCAGGCGGCGAGACCCGCCTGGAGAATCTGGCGTGACTAGTCTGGCGTGAACACCCCGGTCTCGCAGAAGACGTCGCACCACTCGGCCAGCCCTTGAGCCGCGACCGCCGGCAGCATGTCCTTGACGACCAGATCGACGTAACCGCGCCGGCGGTTGCGATACTCCGACGGCACTTCATGGGCGCCCATGAACGTCGGCGACAGCTCGATCGGATGCGCCGCGGCGAGCGTGGCCAGCGTCCGCAGCATCTTCAGCTCGCCTTCGGTGGTGAGGGCGTAACCGCTCTTGGCTTCGCACGTGGTCGTGCCGCAGCACAGCATCTCGTCGAGCCGGACGCGCGTCTCGGCGCCCAGCGTCGCCTCGCTCGCGGCGCGCGTCGCGATCACGGTCCCGAGGATGCCGCCGCCGTCGGCCGCGATCTCGGCGTAGGTCGACCCGCTCAGTCGCCGGCGCAGCTCCGCGCGCCGGTCGCCGGCGAACACCACGTGGGTGTGTGGATCGACGAACCCGGGCACCACGGCTCCGCCCTGCGCGTCAATCAGCACCGCGCCCGGCACGAGCTCGACCTCGCGCTTGAGCAGAACCTCCAGGCCGATGAACACGATCTGGCCGCGATAGGCCGCGATCGCGGCGCGCGCCACCGGCCTGGCATCGGCCTGGCGCGTGCCGACGCGCGGCGCCGGTCCGGCGCAGGTCAGGATTTCGGCAGTGTTGTGAATCAGGAAGTCGGCGAGCATGGGATCTGCGCGCGGGTCACGCCGTTGATGGCGATCCGCTTCAAGCGCCCGCGCACGCCATCCCGGAAGCTGGCGCACTCTTGTCTTGCGGGCTCGCGGGACGACGCGCACGTTCAGAGTATCACCCGACGACTTTGCGGGTCGGCTGCGCGTCGGCGTTGTCGAGCGGTTCCGAGTGACGCGGGCGGTGCAGCAGGATCTTCTCGTCGCGCTCGCGCGCTTCCTGCTCCCGCACGAACTCCAGCGTGTTCTTGAGCGTCGTGATGTTGGCCTCGATCGAGGTCTCGACGTCCATCCGCTTCAGCTTCAGGCCGTCGATCTCGCGCTGGATGTCCTCGAGCCGCGCCTGGGTTCGCTCGAGCAGGAGCTCCGAGCGCCCTTCGGCCTCGCGCACGATGCGCCGGGCCTCGAGCTCGGCGTTCGCCTTGATCTCGTCCGAGAGCTTGTGGGCCATCAGCAGCGTGTTCTGCAGGTTCTTTTCGTGCTCGCGATGTTCGGTGAGCACCGCTTCCATGCGCATGAGGTCGTGTTTCAGGCGATCGGTTTCGCGCAGGGCCTGCTCGTAGTCGTCGGCGACCGCGGCCAGGAACGAGGCCACCTCGACCGGGTCGAAACCGCGGAAGGCCTTGCGAAAACGCTGCTGGCGAAGGTCTAGCGGGCTGACATTCATAGGCAATCGTCTCCCCGCTCCGCCTTATCGGAGGCGACAGGGTCTGGCAACAGGGCCGGGCTGCGTCTTGAGCGGCCTGCTACGTCCGGCCCCCAAAAATGGCCGTGCCCACCCGCACCATCGTGGCGCCCTCTTCGACCGCCACTTCGAAGTCGTGGCTCATGCCCATCGAGAGCTCCTGAAGCACGGAGGCGTCGACGCCCCGTGCCAGGAGCCGCTCTCGGATGTCGCGCAGGGCGCGAAAGTAGGGGCGAGCCGCCTCGGGATCGTCGACCGCGGGCGGAATGATCATCAGCCCGATGCACCGGCACGCGCGTGCCGATCGCGCCGCCTGGACAATGGCCGACAGCTCGTCCTCTCGTGCGCCGTGCTTGGTGGCCTCCCCGGCAATGTCGACCTGGACGAGCAGATCGAGGCGGCGTCGCGCGGCATCGGCGCCCTCGTCGAGCTTTTGGACGAGCGCCGCGGTGTCAATCGAGTGGACGACATCGAAGCGTGCGGCCCTTTTCGCTTTGTTCGACTGCAGATGCCCGACCAGGTGCCAGCGCAGCGCCAGATCGGCGGTCTGCTCCATTTTGACCAGCGCGTCCTGGACTTTGTTCTCGCCGAAATCGACCTGGCCGGCGTCGGCGACGGCGCGGACGAGCTCTGCGGGGAACGTTTTCGAGACGGCGATCAGGCGGATGGAGGCGGGATCGCGCCCGGCCCGGCCGGCCGCCCGCGCAATCCGTGCGCGAACGTCCGCCAACCGGGCCCGGAGCGCAGCAGCGTCGATCACTATTTCTTCAGCGAGCCGAGGATTCCCTTCGCGGTGGCGGCGTTCGGCCCGCTGGGCGCGAGCTTCAGATAGGTCTCGAACTCGGTGGCCGCGCCGGCGAGGTTCCCCTCGTTCACCAGCGCCATCCCGAGCTGATAGTGCGACTCGGCATGGTTCGGGTTCGCGGCGACCGCGCCCTCGAACTGCTTCTTCGCCTCGGGGATCTTGCCCGCGTTCCAGAGAATGACGCCCTGGTTGAACATCGCGTCGGCGTTGCCGCCCGCGGCCGCGCCGGGCGCGCTGCCGCTCAACTCCATTGCCTTCGCGCTGGCGGTGGCGGCCAGATCGAACTTGCGCTGCGCGTTGTAGACGTTGGCCAACCCGCTGTAGGCCTCGGCGTAGTCGGCCTTCAGCTCGATCGCCTTCTTGTACGCGGCTTCGGCTTTGTCATAGTCCTTCTTCTGCGTTTCCGAGAAGGCGATGTTGTAGTAGCAGTCGAAGCAGTTCGGGTTCAGTTCGGTCGCCGCCTGGAAGCTTGTGATGGCGGCGTCATGATTGCCCGCGCGGCTGGCGGTCACGCCCTCGTCGAAGGCCTTTTTCATCGCCGCCTGCTTGGCCGCCATCTCTGGCGACACGCCGCCGCCGCCACCACCACCACCAAGGACCAGGGTGATCGGATTGCCGGGCGCGATGCGTACCGTGACCATGCTTGGCACCGAGACGATCTTGTCCTTCTCGGCGGTCACCTTGTACGAGCCTGGGGCGAGGCCGATCTGAAGGAACTCGCCTTTCTTGTCGGACTTCGTGTCGAAGTGGCGGTTGTTCGCGTCGGCGTCGATGGTGACTTTGGCGCCCTCAACGGGCTTGCCAGCGGCGTCTTTCACCACTCCGCGGACCATGCCGGTGGACTGTGCAAGGGCGGGAGATACGAGCGTCAGGGACAGCACTGCGGCGCACGCAACCAGCCACGGAAGCCGGCCGTTCAATCGGCGGACCATGGAAATCCTCCTGAAAAAGAGAGCAACTCTCGCTGAGCGACTAGTTTACCTTGATCTCCGTCTAAGGTGTCTAAGCACGCGGGTCACGCACCCCCAGCTCGGCGGATCGTCAGAGTTCGGAGGTCTGACCTCGAAGATTGTCAGGAGCCCGACGATGCGAAAAATTGGGCAGTTCCTTCCCGCTATCGGTCTCGCCGCGGTGACGCTCGCGGGAGCCCAACCATCTCCACCCGGTGCAGGCGCCGCGGTGATCGCCGCCGCGCGCGAGGCGCTGGGTGGAGAAAACAAGCTCGCCGCGGTCAAGACTGTAGTCGCGACCGGACGCACGCGCCAGGTCCGCGGCGACAACCTCGTCCCGATCGAGTTCGAGATCGACATCGAGCTGCCCGACAAGTACGTCCGCAAGGATGAAATTCCCGCACAGGAAAGCGGGCCGACGATCTCCGGTTTCCGAGGCGACGAGCTGTTGCAGTTTCCGGTTCCTTCTCCGCCGCCCGCGCGCGCCGGCGGCCCCCCGCCTCCGACGGCAGAACAACTGGCCGCAGCCGGGCGGATGCGTCTGAATACGGTCAAGCAGGACTTCGCGCGGCTGATGCTCGGCATGTTCACGGGATCGTCGCCGGCGTTGCCGCTCACCTTCACCTACGCCGGGAAGGCCGAGGCGCCGCAGGGAAAGGCCGACGTCCTCGACGTCAAAGGGCCCGCCGGCCCCGGGGCCTTGGCCGCGCGGCTGTTCGTCAACGCCGACACACACTTGCCGATCATGCTGACGTGGACCGCGCCGACACCACCTTCTCGTGGAGGCATGCCTCCCCAGGGCCCGCCGCCTGGACCGCCTGCGGCTTCGGCCCAACAACCTCCACCGGAATCCCGTCTCTACTTCGGCGACTATCGCGAGGTGAGCGGGCTGCAGCTGCCGTTCCGCCTGCGCCGCGCTCTCGGACCCGACACGGTCGAGGAGACGACCTTCGACGGCTACAAGATCAACGCCAAGATCGATCCGAAGAAATTCGAGGTCAGAAGATGACGCGGGTTGCGAGGATGCTGGCCGGGATCCTGGTCTGGGTATCCTGCGCATCGCCGCTGTACGCCCAGGCACCGCCTCGCGACGGCAAGCTGCTGGTCACGGTAGTCGATCAGACGAGGGCGGTCATCCCCGCCGCGACGGTCACGGTCACGGGTCTCGAGGAGGCGACCAGGGCGGTCACGCCCGATCCGGCCAAGACGACCGATCAAGGTGTTGCGACGATCACGCTGCGGCCCGGTCGCTATCTGATTACCGCCGAGTTTCCCGGTTTCGAGCCGGGCCTCCTCAAGGACGTCCGCATCCGCAGCGGCGACAACCGCCAGACGATCGTGCTGGCGATTCAAGGGTTCCAGGACTCGGTCACCGTCGGCCGCGACAAGCAGGAGGCGGCGGCCGATCGCAACAACGGCTCCTTCGGCACCGCGCTCACGCGCGAGCAGGTGGACGCGCTCTCGGACGATCCCACCGAGATGGCGCAGCAGCTGCAGGACATGGCCGGCGGCAACGCGGTGATGCGCGTCGACAGCTTCGAGGGCGGCCAGCTGCCGCCCAAAGCGATGATCAAGTCGATCCACGTCACGCGCGATGCGTTCGCAGCCGAAAATCACAGCGCCGGTGGTCTCTTCATCGACATCATCACCCAGCCGGGTCTCGGGCCGCTTCGCGGCGGCGGGCGCTACAACCTGCGCGACGGCGCCATCAGCGGGCGCAGCCCGTTTACCGAGGTCAAAGGACCCGAGCGCAACCAGAACTTCGGCACCAACTTCGCCGGGACGCTGCTCAAGGATCGTGCCTCCTTCAATCTCTCACTGAACGGCGCCACCTCGTTCGAGACGCCGAATCTCCTGGTCCAGACTCCCGACGGCAGGGTTTCGGAGGCGTTGTTGTCCGTCCGCCAACCGCGCAGTCAGGCCAACGTCTACGCGGTGGTGGACTACGCGATCACCAAGGATCAGACGCTGCGGCTCAACTACAGCCAGAACGACTACATCCAGCACAATCTCGGCGTCGGCGGCTACGATCAGCCCGAGCGGGCCTACAACAGCGAGGATCACAACCACACGATCCGGATCCAGGAAGTAGGGCCGCTGGGACGCCGCGCCTTCACGAACACCCGCCTCGAGCTCGGCTGGGGCAACAGCTCGTCCCGCTCGGCGCTGGACGCGGTCACCATCCGGGTCAACGACGCGTTCACGAGCGGCGGCGCCCAGATCGCCGGCGGGCGCCGGACTCGCACGTTTACGCTCGCGTCGGATCTTGATTACGTCCGCAGCATCCACTCCGTCCGCGCCGGCATCGTGCTCGCCGGCGGGTCGTACCATACCGACGACACCGCGAATTACCTCGGCACCTACACCTTTGAAAGCCTCGCCGCGTTCGAGGCCGGCACGCCACAGACGTTCACGCGGCGCATCGGCGATCCGAACATCGACTACTTCAACCTTCAGGCGGCCGGATACCTCCAGGACGACATCCGCGTGAGAAAAGGCCTGACCCTCACCCCGGGACTGCGCTACGAGGTGCAAACCCATCTGCGCGACTTCAGCGCCCTCGGCCCTCGGCTCGGCGTCACCTGGGCGCCGTTCAAGAACGGCAAGACGACCCTGCGGGCCAGCGCCGGCGTCT
>DATASG010000117.1:0-4626 GCA_036269295.1 Vicinamibacterales bacterium
CAGCAGCGCGGTCGGGTTGGCGAGGTGCTTGCCCGCGATGTCCGGCGCGCTCCCGTGCACCGCATCGAAGACCCCGATGTCGGCGCCGAGGTTCGCGGCGCCGACGACTCCGAGGCCGCCGACCAGCCCCGCGCACAGATCCGACACGATGTCGCCGTACAAGTTCGGCAGCACCAGCACGTCGAACTGCTCCGGGTACATCACCAGCTGCATGCAGGCCGCGTCGACGATGCGCTCCTCGTAACTGATGCCGAGGTACTCGCGCGCCGCACGCCGGACGCTGTCGATGAACAGCCCGTCGCTCAGCTTCATGATGTTCGCTTTGTGGATCGAAGTGACTTTCTTCCGCCCGTGCTTCTGTGCGTGCTGGAAGGCGAAGTGCGCGATCCGCGTCGACGCTTTCTCGGTGATGATCTTCAAGCTCTCGACTACGCCCGGCACGACTTCGTGCTCGAGCCCCGCATACAGATCCTCGGTGTTCTCGCGCACGATCACCAGGTCGACGCCTTGAAAGCGTGCCTCGATACCGGGCAGGTTCCAGACCGGTCGCAGGTTCGCGTACAGATCCAGCGCCTTGCGCAGTCCGACGTTGACGCTCGTGAACCCCTGCCCGATCGGGGTCGTCACCGGCCCCTTGAGCGCCACCTTGTTGCGGCGAATGGAGTCGACGAGCTCCAGCGGCAGCGCCTGGCCTGTGCGTTCGAACGCGACGATGCCGGCGACATGCGGCTCCCACTCGATCGAGACGCCGGAGGCTTTCAGGATGCGGACGACGGCTTCGGTGACTTCGGGTCCGATGCCGTCTCCTGGAATCAGGGTGATGGTGTGTGTCATTCGCGAACGTACCAAATCAGAAGGATGAAACCCAGGCCGATGTTCACGGTCATCAGCAGATTCGAGGCGTCGCGCGGGGCGATGAACGCCGCCGCGACGGCGATCGCCAGCATCAGCACCGCGATGCCTGCGCGCAGGATGAAGGCAATCGGCGGCGGCCCGAGGAACTTGAGCGCGAAGAGCCCGACCACTGTCGCCGTGCCGCAGGCATAGCTGAGCAGGTGGGCGCGGCGGAACAGGTCGCCGAAACGCTCGTCCACCATCGCCCCAAGCCAGATCACCAGAGCCACTAGCGTGGCATACCGGACGACGATCATCTCGTCATTATAATTGCCGGCTTGCAGGATCCCCGCGCCGCTGAGTTGGACGAGGTCGCGGCGCGTGCCGTGGACGCGATCGCCCGCGAGGAGCCCTTCGACTCGGCTCTGCCCGCTTTCCTCCTTCGGCGCTACTTCGACGCGCCCACCGCGGAGCTCGGTGACGCGCTCGGGATGGCGCTGGCGCGGTCGTTGGCGCTCGGCGACGTCGACCCGACCGTGATCGGCCGCGCCGGGTGGCTCACGCTGCTGGTCGAGGCGACCGCCGTCGCCGACGACGAGCGGATGCGGATCGGTGTCGCCGCGCTGGTCCGCACCTTGCGCGCGGAGTGGACCGCTCTGGCGCGGATCGATGAAGTCTCAGCGTCCATCGAGGCGTGTCTGCACGCCGCTGAGATCGTCGAGCCCGGGGATCTGGTACAGGAGGCGGTCGATCAGCTCGAGCGCGTCATCGGCGGCAGCTACCGTCCCGGCGAGGGGCTGGTCCGCAGCCTCGACGGCCTTCGCGCGCGCGGCAGCCTCGACGATCACGTGCGCGGCGCCTCCGCGCTGTTGACGGCGTTCGAGATCACCGGGCGGTTGCCCTATTCGATGTTGGCGGAGGAGCTGATCGCCGTCGCCGGCCGGATGCGTCCGCCGGACGCGGGCCTCGTGATCCAATGCGAAGCGGCGCGCGTGCTCTGCCGGCTCGCTGCGCTCCACGACGATCCCGGCTACCGCGGCGCCGCAGTGATCGCCGCCGGCGCCGACTATCGCGCTGAGGCATCGCGGATCCTCACGGCCGAGTCGGTCCGCGCGCGTAGCGGCACGGCATCCGCCGCTGCCGCGTACGGCCTCGCGCTGCGCGATCTGCTGCGCGACGTACGATAGAATCTCGACGCTTATGAACATTGATCGCGCGTCGCTCATTCCCGCCCTGAAGAATATCGCCACCAGGCTTCGGATCGACTCCGTTCGCGCCACCTCCGAGGCCGGCAGCGGCCATCCCACCAGCTGTATGTCGATGGCCGAGCTGACGGCCGCGCTCTTCTTCGCCGAGATGCGCTTCGATCCGAAGGATCCGAAGAATCCGGAGAGCGATCGCTTCGTGCTGTCGAAGGGCCACGCCGCGCCGATTCTGTACGCGGCCTGGGCCGAGGCCGGCGCTTTCGATCGCAGCGAGCTCTTGAAGCTGCGTACGATCGGCTCGGATCTCGAAGGGCACCCGACGCCGCGGCTGAACTTCGTCGACGTCGCCACCGGCTCGCTCGGTCAGGGCATCTGCGCCGCGATCGGCACCGCCCTCAACGCACGCCGCATCAAGTCCGACTACCGCACCTACGTGCTGATGGGCGATGGTGAGTCGGCGGAAGGCTCGGTCTGGGAAGCCGCGGATGTCGCCGCCATCGACAAGCTCGACAACCTGTGCGGGATCACCGACGTCAACGCTCTCGGCCAGAGCCGGCCGACAATGTTCGAGCACGACATGGGACAGTTCGAGCGCCGCTGGAAGGCGTTCGGCTGGCACGCGATCGTGATCGACGGCCATGACCTCGGGCAGATCCTCGACGCGCTGGCGGAAGCCAAGGCGACCAGCGGTCAGCCCACTATGATCCTGGCGCGCACGATCAAGGGGAAGGGCGTCGCCGCCGTCGAGGGGCATCAGGGATGGCACGGCCGCGCCTTCAAAAAAGGAGAGGAGCTCGACAACGCGCTCGCCGAGCTCGAGAAGCAGTTCGTGCCGGTGCCCGCCACCGGACCCGCCGCCGACCTCGCCGGGCTGATTCCGAAGCCAGCGTCCCGACCGCGCGGCGTCGACAACCCGAAACCGGTGGCGGCGCCGTCTTACTCGATGGGCGATCTCGTGGCGACGCGCGAAGCCTACGGCACCGCCCTCGCCAAGCTCGGCGAGGCCGATCAGCGCGTCGTCGCGCTCGACGCCGACGTCAAGAACTCGACCTTCAGCGATCGGTTCGAGAAGGTCGCGCCGGAGCGGTTCTATCAGAACTTCATCGCCGAGCAGGTGATGATCGGCGCCGCGATGGGCCTCGCCGCGCGCGGCGCGATTCCGTTCCCGTCGACGTTCGCCTGCTTCCTGTCGCGCGCCGCCGACTTCGTACGCATGGCCGCGATCAGCAACGTCGGCATCAAAATCGCCGGCTCGCACGCGGGCGTGTCGATTGGTGAGGACGGGCCGTCGCAGATGGCTCTCGAGGATTTGGCAATGTACCGCGCCCAGCCGGACTACACCGTTCTGTACCCGTCGGATGCGGTGAGCGCGGAGCGGCTGCTCGCGCTGATGGCCTACCATCCCGGCCCGGCCTACATGAGGACGAGCCGGCCGAAGACGCCGGTGATCTACACCAACGACGACACCTTCACCATCGGTGGGCTGAAGGTGCTGCGCCAGGGCGACAAGGACGTCGCGACCGTGATCGGCGCCGGCATCACCCTGTTCGAGGCGCTGAAAGCCTACGATCAGTTGAAGGCTGCCGGCACCGCGATTCGCGTCATCGATCTCTACTCGGTGCAGCCGGTCGACAAAGCGGGGCTCATCGCGGCCGGGCGCGCGACCGGCGGCAAGCTGATCACCGTCGAGGATCACTACGCGACGGGCGGCATTGGCGACGCGGTGGCTGAAGCAGTCGCTGACGCCGGCCTGACGGTCCATCGTCTCGCGGTCCGCGAGATCGCGCGCAGCGGAAAACCCGAGGAGTTGGTGGAACGGTTCGGCATCTCCGCGAAGCACATTGTCGATGCGGTCATTTCACTGACAGCGTAGTCTGGCTCGGTCGCAGGGACACCCTTCGACCGAGCCTGCTACACGTCAGAGCCCCAGGCGCTGCAGAATCTGGGCGCCACGCCGGTGACCAGCCTGACGTCCCGCCGCCATGCGCTTCTGCGTCTCCGCCTGCATCGCTTTCAGCTGCGCTTTCTGATCGGCGGTGAGAATCTGCAGCACCTCGGCATAGGCGTGGGCCCGCGCCACCGCCGCGTCCGCGTCGACCGCCGAGGCCTCAGCGCTCTTCTGCCGGATCAGCCCGTCGTCGATCGGTTCAGCGGTGATCGCCGCGTCCAGCGCCATGTGCGCCGTCCGCCCGCGATCGGCGAGCGCCTTCCACTCGTCCTTGTGCGTGCCGGCGATCGCCTTGATCTGATCCTTCTGCGCGTCGGTCAACCCGAGTTGCGGTCCGGGCATCGGTAGCATGCCCATCGGCCCGCCAGGCCCGCGTCCTGGTCCGCCGGGTCCCATGCCCCGGCCACGAAACGGCGGCGGCTGCGGATTCGTCTGTTGATCTTGAGCGTGGACGTAGGCTCCGGCGCTGACCCCGAGAGCGATCAGGCCGGCGCCCAGCGTGACGGCCATGCGTGTGACGGTTGCGTTCATGTTCGCGTCTCCTTCTAGTAGATTGGACAAGGCGGCGATGAACGCGCCATGGACAAAGGGTGAAAAGACTGTGACCGATGCCCTCCGCGCTCTGGTGGTCGAGGACGA
>DATASG010000118.1:0-6984 GCA_036269295.1 Vicinamibacterales bacterium
CCCGCGACGAACCCGGGATCGCGATCAACGCCGGCACCGGATCAATCGTCTACGGCCGCAACGCGAACTTCGAAGCGGCCCGGGCCGGCGGCTGGGGACACATGATCGGCGACGAGGGCAGCGGCTACTGGATCGGCCGCGAGGCGCTGGCCGCCGTGATGCGCGCCGCCGACGGCCGCGGTCCCGACACCGGACTGACCGCCGCGATCCTGTCGCACTTCAACGTCGACGACGAATCGCAGCTGCCGAGGATCGTGTACGACCGCGAATCGCCGAGGGTCAGCGTCGCGGCGCTCGGGCCGACCCTCCAGCGAGTCGCGGAGCAGGGCGACGCGGTGGCCGGCCGCATCCTCGAGAGCGCGGCCGAGGAATTGGTGCTGGCGGCCCGTTCAGTCGCGACCCGCCTCGAGATGCGCGGTGACGCGTTCACCTTCTACCTGGCGGGGGGCGTGTTTCCCGTGGTGCCGTGGCTGGTCGCGGAGCTCCAGCGCCGGCTGCTCGAGGTCGCACCGCGCGCCCAGGTACAGGTGCTGCAACAGGAGCCGGCGATCGGCGCGGTGTGGCTGGCGTTGGCCGAGGCGCGCGGCGGCGCCCGCGTGCCGAGCTACAAGTGATGCGCGCGAGCTGCACGTAATGCGCGTTCGGGTCTTCGCGAGCCCCGGCGCGCTGGCCAGGGCGCTGGCGCTCGACGTCGCGCGCCGGCTGACCGAGACGCCGGACCTGGTGCTGGGTCTGCCGACCGGCCAAACACCGATCCCGTTCTATCGAGAGGTCGTCCGCCTGCACCAGGCCGGCGGCGCCGATTTCAGCCGGGCGACGACGTTCAACCTCGACGAGTTCCTCGGTCTCGCAGCGCGCGATCCGCGCGGCTACCACGCGTTCATGCGGCGGCATCTTTTCGATCACGTCAACCTCGCCAGGGAGCGGACTCAGTTCCTGAACGGCGCCGCCAGGAACGTCGAGCGCGAATGCCGGCGCTACGAACGGGCGATCGAGCGGGCTGGCGGGATCGGGCTGCAGATCCTCGGACTGGGGGTGAACGGCCACATCGGCTTCAACGAGCCGGCGCGGGCGCTAATCGCGCGAACCCATCGCACCCGCCTGAAGCGGGCGACGCGCCGTGCGAACGCGGCGCTCTTCGGCCATCGCACGGGGGCGGTTCCGACCGAGGCGCTGTCGATGGGCATGGCGACGATTCTTCACGCCAGGCGGATCGTGCTGATGGCGACTGGAGCGGCCAAGGCGCGATGCGTCGCGCGCATGATCGAGGGGCCGGTGACGCCGCGGCTGCCCGGATCGTTCGTCCAGCTCCACCGCTGCGCGGAAATCTGGCTCGACCGTGCGGCCGCTAACCGACTCTGAGGAGCTCCTTCAGCCGCTCCTCGACATCCTCGCCAATCGCGTCGCGGACCACGTCGTGGGCGCGGCGCAGGCGGGTGAGCGACTTGAGGTAGGTGAGCCCGCTTTTCTGCATGACGATTGCGGCCTTCACGTTCCAGTGCGCCCGACGCAGGAGCGCGTCCGCTTCGTCGTACTCGAGGCCGGTGACGATGATGATGATGCGGCGGGCGCGGTCGCGCAGCTTCTCCGAGCCCATCTGCACGTCGACCATCAGGTTGCCGTAGGTCTTGCCGATCCGGATCATCGACGCCGTGGTCAGCATGTTGAGCACCATCTTGGTCGCGGTGCCCGCCTTCAGGCGCGTTGACCCGGCGATGACTTCGGGCCCGACCGCCGGGGCAATCGTGAGGTCGACGAAGGTCTGCAGCTCCGATCGGGGATCGCAGGTGACGAAGATGATCTTCGAGCTGGCCCGGCGGGCGCGCGTCAGCGCGCCGCGCACGAACTGCGTCATGCCGCTGGCAGAGACGCCGATGACGACGTCCCGCTTGGTCGGCCGCAGGCGGTTGATCGAGCGGGCGCCCTCCTCGTAGTTGTCCTCGACCCCTTCGCGCGCGCGCAGGATGGCGCCCTTGCCGCCGGCCATGATCGCCTGGACCAGTTCGGGGTTGGTGCCAAAGGTCGGCGGCATCTCCGCCGACTCGAGCACGCCGAGCCGTCCGCTGGTGCCGGCGCCGACGAAGATGATCCGCCCCTGCTTGCGGAGCGCCTGAGTAATGATCTCGACGCCGACCGCGATGCGATCTTTTTCACGCTGGACGGCCAGCATCATCTTCCGGTCTTCGTTCAGCATCCCTTCGACGATGTCGGCGGCGGAGAGCTTGTCGATCGCGAGCGTCGCCGGATTGATCTGCTCGGTGGGAAGGGACTGCCATTTCGAACGGACAGGCATGCGATCAAGACCTCGGGAACAAGCCGCGGATACTATCATAGTCGTTGTTGGTCGCTGGTCATGAGCGGCTGATCAGGAGTCGTTGTCATGAGTCGCGGGTCGTTGGTGGTCGACGCCTACCTGGATTATCTGCGCGTCGAGCGCCGTCTGGCCAGCCACACGCTGGAGAGCTACGCCCGCGACCTCCGGGCATTGACCGCGTATGCCGCCGGCGCCGGCCGGGCGATCGAATCGTTGGATCGCGCGGCGCTCGAAGCGTTCGTTCGCGAACAGCGCGGGCGGGGGTTGGCGCCCCGTTCGGTCGCCCGTATGGTCGCCGCGGTTCGCGGCTTCTTCCGCTTTCTCGTGCTGGACCGGCGGCGCGACGTCAGTCCCGCCGACGATCTCCAACCGCCCCGCGCGTGGCCGGCCCTTCCGACCTTTCTGTCCGAGGAGGAAGTCGACACGTTGATCGCGCGGCCGGACGTGGGCTCGACGCTCGGCCTGCGCGATCGGGCGATGATCGAGCTGCTCTACGCGACCGGGCTGCGCGTCAGCGAGCTCGTCGGCGTGCGGCTCGCCGATCTTCACCTGGACGAGCGCTACCTGACGTGCGTCGGCAAGGGGAGCAAGGAGCGCCTGGTGCCGATCGGCGATCAGGCCGCCGATTGGATCCGCAGGTATCTCGCGACCGCGCGGCGCGAGTTGCTGAAGGGGCGCGCCTCGCCGCGGTTGTTTCTGAACGCCCGCGGTGGAGCGCTCAGCCGCGTGGGGTTCTGGAAGATCCTGAAGCAGCACGCGCGCGCCGCCGGACTGCCGGCGACGCTGAGCCCGCACGTGCTGCGGCATTCGTTCGCGACCCACCTGCTGGAGCGGGGCGCCGATCTGCGGGCGATTCAGCTGATGCTCGGACACGCCGACTTATCGACGACGCAGATCTACACGCACGTGCTCGAGGCGCGGCTCCGCACCGTCTACGATCGCTTTCACCCACGGGCATGATTCTGATAGAGTTAACTGTTTCCCGGCACGTCATTCATCTCTGAGTTCACACATACGAAGGAGCGCGGCATGAGCCGTAAGGGTCGGCATCTTTTCACGTCTGAATCGGTCACCGAAGGGCACCCGGACAAAATCGCCGATCAGATTTCAGACTCCATTCTCGACGCCATCCTCACGCAGGATCCGGTCAGCCGCGTCGCCTGCGAAACGCTGGTCACCACCGGGCTGGCCGTCGTCGCCGGCGAGATCACGACCAGCGCCTATGTCGACTTTCAGGAAGTCGTCCGAGCGACGATCAACGAGATCGGGTACAACCGCGGCAAGTTCGGCTTCGACGGCGAGACCTGCGCCGTGCTGTCGTCGATTCACAGCCAGTCGCCGGACATCGCGATGGGCGTCGACACCGGCGGCGCCGGCGACCAGGGCATGATGTTCGGTTTTGCCTGCACTGAAACCGACGAGCTGATGCCGCTGCCGATCATGCTGGCGCACAAGCTGGTCAAGGGGCTCTCGACGCTGCGGCGTGACGGCACGCTCGATTACCTCCGCCCCGACGGCAAGTCGCAAGTGACGGTCGAATACGACGGCAACAAGCCGGTGCGGGTCGACGCCGTGGTCGTCTCCAGCCAGCACAGCCCCCTCGTCACCAACGACACCATGCGCGAGGACATCACCGAGAAGATCATCAGCAAGGTGATTCCCGCGAGCATGATCGACAAGAACACCAAAATCTACGTCAACCCGACCGGACGCTTCGTCGTCGGCGGCCCGCACGGCGACGCCGGCGTCACCGGGCGGAAGATCATCGTCGACACCTACGGCGGCGCGGCGCCGCACGGCGGCGGTGCGTTCTCGGGCAAGGATCCGACGAAGGTCGATCGGTCGGCGGCCTACATGGCGCGCTACATCGCGAAGAACGTGGTCGCGGCGGGCCTGGCCGAGCGCGCGCTCGTCCAGCTCGCCTACGCGATCGGCGTCGCCGAGCCGGTGTCGGTGATGGTGCACACCGAGGGGACCGGCCACATCCCGGAAGAGAAGATCACCGAGATCGTCCGCCAGCACTTCAAGCTGACGCCGCGCGGGATCATGGAAGAGCTCGATCTGCGCCGGCCGATCTACAAGAAGACGGCGGCCTTCGGACATTTCGGCCGCACCGAGAAAGAGTTCTACTGGGAGCGCACAGACAAGGCGGCCGCGCTCAAGAGCTCAGCCGGCCTGTAGCCTCCGCCAGAGCAGACAAGGCAGGCAAGGCAGGGTGAAGAGGCTGGGTTTGATGACGGCGGCCCTCGGGGCCGCCGTCGCCGTGTGGATCGGGCTCACGATCCCGCCGCGGCCGATCCGCCTGGCAGCGCCCACCGACGGGACGATCCCGGGCCTCATTCACGTCCACACCAATCGATCCGACGGCCTCAGCGGCCCGGACGAGATCGCGGCGGCCGCCGACCGCGCCGGGCTGAGATTCCTCGTCTTCACCGACCACGGCGACGCGACGCGCCAGCCGGATCCGCCGCAGTACCGATCGGGCGTCCTGTGCATGGACGGCGTCGAGATCAGCACGAACGGCGGCCATTACGTCGCGATCGACATGCCGGCATCACCGTACCCGCTCGCGGGTGAGGCCCGCGACGTCGTGGAGGATGTTCGCCGTCTCGGCGGGTTCGGTATTGCGGCGCACCCCGATTCGCCCAAACCGGAGCTTCACTGGCGGGAGTGGCAGGCGCCGATTGACGGCGTCGAGCTGCTGAACCCCGATACCGGCTGGCGCCTCTGGGCACAGCAGGCCGGCGACAACCCCGAGAGGTGGTCCGCGCGGAGGCGATTGTTGGCGGCGCTCGTCGACTACCCGTTTCGTCCCGCCGCGGTGATCACGAGCCTCATCCGGCCCAGCGGGGCGGTGTCCGATTGGGAAGCGCTGACCCGCCGCCGGCGCGTGGTCGCGATCGCCGGCGTCGATGCGCACGCGAAGATCGCCCCGCGCAACGGCGATCCCGGCGACAGCCGCTACGCCTTGCCGTTCCCGGGCTACGAATCATCGTTCCGCGTGATGTCGATCCACGTCAAGGCGGATCGACCGTTCTCCGGGGACGCGCGGGCCGATGCCCGCGTGTTGATGCGCGCGATCCGGTCGGGCCATCTCTTCACCGCGGTCGACGGCGCCGCGACGCCGGCCTCGCTCGAATTCACCGCCAGCAACGAGCACGGCACGGTCAACGAGGGCGACGAGCTCGGCGTGGGTGGGCCGGTCACGCTTCGTGTCCGCAGCAACGCACCGCCTGGGTTCACCTCGATTGTCTGGAAGAGCGGGGGAGAGATCTTCAACACCGACCATCACGAGCAGGACTTCACCGTGCTGGCGCCGCCCGAGCCGGCGGTCTATTGGGTGGAGATCCGCGCGACCGGAAGGCCGGCGCAGGTCGCCTGGGTGCGGAGCAATCCAATCTATGTGAGGGGACCGGAGGCAGCCGAGCGTCTGCCCGCTCATCCACCGGCCGGCCAAAGCGTTCCGATCTTCGACGGGACCGCCAACGGATGGCGCGTCGAGCACGACCCGTTGTCGTTGGCGGCCGTCGAGGTCGCGCCCGGCGTCGAGGGAGCCGAGCTCCGGTTCCGCTATGGGCTGGCCGGCGGCGCGTCGGTCGGGCAGGTCGTGGCGCTCGCCTTCGATACGCCGCGCGGCGTCGCCGCGTACGATCGCCTGAGCCTCTCGATGCGCGCCGAGCATCCGATGCGGATCTCGGTGCAGCTGCGCGCCGGCGACGATCAGGGGGCCGCGTCCCGCGACCGCTGGAAGCGGACGGTTTACGTCGACGCCTCAGCACAGGATCGTACGATCTTCTTCGACGACCTCACGCCGGTGGGAGAGACGCACACCGTGAAGCCGATCGCCGACGGCATCCGCACCATCCTCTTCGTGGTCGACGCGACCAACACGAAGTTGGGCGACTCGGCACGGATCTGGATCAAGAAAGCGGCGCTCGAACGCTGAGATGCAGTAATCCTACGTTCGCACCGTGAGCAGCAGGTACGCGGCCGCGGCGCCGAACAGAATGTTCGGCGCCCAGGCGGCGAGCCAGGGCGAGAGCCAGCCGCCGGCGCCCATCGCGCCGAAGATGCTCAACATGGTCCAGTAGACGACGGCCAGGATCATGCTGACGCCAACTCCGAAGATCGCGCCGCTGCGGCCGGTCTTCACCGCAAACGGCAACGCCAGCAGCGTCATGATCAGGGTGACGAAGGGGAAGGCGACCTTTCGCTGCAGCTGGACGATGAACGGCGTGACGTGGTAGCCGCTGTTCTGCAGCTCGCCGATGTAGTGCTTCAGCTGGCCGTAGGTCATGCGATCGGCTTCGGGATCCTCGGTCTTGAAGTAAGCCGGCGGCTCGAGTGAAATCGTCCGCTCCGCGAAAGGCTGGTAGCTGACGACCTGACGCTCGGCGCGGCGGCGGGTCGGCTTCGCGACGCCGAACTCGCGCAACCAGCCGTTCTGGGCGACCCACCTGACCGCCGGCTGCCCGTCGGCGCCCGCATGCTTCGCCAGCCCCGCATTGCGCGCGTAGAACAACGAATCAAGCTTCCAGGGATCCTCGTTCAGGTGGTACATCGAGAGCTGGCTGAACTGGTTGGCTCGCGCGTCGAAGAACTCGTAGTGGTACAGGTCACCGTTCCGGCCGATGATCCATTGCCGGTTGAGGACGCCGAAGCTCTGCATC
>DATASG010000119.1:0-3921 GCA_036269295.1 Vicinamibacterales bacterium
GACCCGGATGGGTCCCCGGCTTCCCGTCCCGCCCGTCCTTCCCGTCCCGCCCGTCCTGCACGTCACCCACGTCCTGCCCCTCCCGCCCGATGATCGCAACGCGTCCCATGATCTCGGCCGTGCCCTGGTGGAAACGGACGCGCGCGCCGTGCTTTAGCGGCTTGGCGCCGGCAAGCAGCTCGAGCGTCGCGTCGGCGAGCCGCGTCTCCTCGAAGGCGCCCGGCGTCACCAGCGCCTGGCCGCGCGAAATCTGTTCGACATCCACGCCCGCCAGGTTGATCGCGGTGCGCTCCCCGGCCACGGCTGCCTGCCGCTTCTCGCCGTGCACTTGGACGCCGCGAACCTTCACCTGGAGGTTGCCCGGCGCGACAACCAGCTCGGCATCAGCGGCGGCGCGACCCGAGACCAGGGTGCCGGTCACGACCGTCCCGAAGCCTTTCATGGAAAACACCCGGTCGATCGGCAGCCGGGTGACGCCGTCGACCGCGCGCCTGCCTGCACGGCGGCTCACCGCGGTCAAAGCCTGCCGTAATTGCTCGAGACCTTGGCCGGTCTTTGCAGAGACGGGAACGATCGGCGCGCCTTCCAGCAGCGAGCCGGCCACCAGCTCCCGCACCTCCATCTGCGCGAGCTCGAGCATGTCGGCGTCGACCAGGTCGGCTTTGGTCAGCGCGATCACGCCCGCGGGCACGCACAGCAACCGGCAGATGTCGAAATGCTCGCGCGTCTGCGGCATCACCGACTCGTCGGCCGCCACGATCAGGACGACCAGATCGATCCCGCCGATGCCGGCGAGCATGTTCTTCACGAAGCGCTCGTGGCCGGGCACGTCGACGAACGAGAAGTTGACGTCGTCGATCGTCTGGTGGGCAAAGCCAAGATCGATCGTGATGCCGCGCGCCTTCTCCTCTTTGAGCCGGTCCGGGTCGGTCCCGGTCAGCGCCAGCACCAGCGCGCTCTTGCCGTGATCGATGTGTCCGGCGGTGCCGACGACGATGGATCGCATTTCGGAAGAGATCACCGAGGATACCGAGTGCACGGAGGATCAAAGCCACAGAGACGCTGAGACACAGAGAACGCCTGAGCTACCGCCGCCGGCTCTTTCGCCCTTGCCGTTCCCGGCGGCCGGGGCGCTGCGTCCGTCGCTTCTCGCCCTTCGGCGCGCTCTTGCTGCGGCGGGAGCCTCGCTCGCCTTCACGGACCCGTTCGAGGATCTCGGCGAGACCGAGATCGATCTTGCGCTCCTCCATGTTGACGCGGATCACCTGCACCCTGACCTTGTCCCCGAGGCGATAGCTCTTGTGGGTGTTCTCGCCGACCAGCGCATGGCTGCCCTCCACGAACCGGTAGTAGTCGTCGGCCATCGTCGAAACATGGACCATGCCTTCGACGAAATGCTCGATCAGCTCGATGAACAGCCCGAACGCGGCGACGCCCGTGAGGTAACCCTCGAATTCATCGCCGACCTTGTCGGCCATGAACTTCACTTTCTTCCACTGCAGCAGCTCGCGCTCCGCGTCGTCGGCGCGGCGCTCCATTTCCGAGGTGTGGCGCGCCACCTCTGGCAGCTCGTCCGTCCACTCCTCGCGCGTTTCGTCCGTCAGCAGGTTGTGGCGGGAGGCGCGCAGCGCCCGGTGAACCACGAGATCCGGGTAGCGCCGGATCGGTGAGGTGAAGTGCGTGTAGCTGGGCGAGGCCAGACCGAAGTGCCCCATGTTCTCCGGCGCGTAGCGCGCCTTCTGCATCGTTCGCAGCATCAGCATCGCAATCGGCTTCTCCTCCGGCTTGCCGTGGATCTTCTCCAGCAGCTTCTGGAAATGCCGCGGCCGCAGCGCGTTCACGGGCGCCCCGAGGCTGTAGTTGAAGCCGGAGATGAACTCCTCGAACTTCGCGATCTTGAGGATGTCCGGCTCCTCGTGGATGCGGTAGAGCGCCGGCGCCTGCTGCGACTCGAGATGGGTGGCGACGGTCTCATTCGCCAGCAGCATGAACTCCTCGATCAGCCGGTGCGCGACGTTGCGGTTCAAGGCGATGATCGCCTCGACCACGCCGCCGGCGTCGATGATCACCTCCGCTTCCTTGATGTCGAAGTCGATCGAGCCGCGGCGATGGCGCGCGTCGTTCAGAATCTGGAACAGCTCCTGCATCATCTCGAACATCGGCACCAACGGCGCGTACTGCTCCAGCAGCGCCGGGTTGCGGTCGGTCAGGATGCCGTTGACCGCGGTATAGGTCATCCGCTCGTTGCTGTTGATCACACCGTCGTGGAATTCCTGGCGCACCACCTGCCCCCGGCGATCGACCTCCATCAAGCACGACTGCACCAGGCGGTCGACCCGCGGATTGAGGCTGCACAACCCGGTCGCCAGCTCGGACGGAAACATGTGCACCGCTCGTTCGGGGAAGTAGACCGACGTGCCGCGATCGTAGGCCTCGCGGTCCAGCGCGCTTCCTTCCTGCACGTAGTGCGACACGTCGGCGATGTGGACGCCGAGCCAGAAGTTGCCGTTGGGCAGCTTCTCGATCGTGATCGCATCGTCGAAGTCGCGGGCGTGCTCGCCGTCGATGGTGACCGTCGGCACGTCTCGGAAGTCGGTGCGGCCGCGGATGTCCCTCTCCGCAACCGCGGTGCCGAGCCGGACCGCTTCGGCGATCGCCTCGCTGGAATGCGTGTCCGAGATGCCGTACTTACGGATGATGATCTCGGTGTCGACGCCAGGCGCGTTGATGTCGCCGAGCACCTCCGTCACGTGGCCGATCGCGCCGCGGTTGGCCGTCGGCCAGCGCGTGAGCTCGACGATCACCATCTCGCCCGGTGAGGCGCCGCCGTCCTGTCCCGGCGGCACGAACACGTCCATCAGGACGCGGCGATCGAAGGGCGCGACATGGCCCATGCCGGTGTCGTCGCGGTCGTAGCGACCGACCAGCGAGCCCGTGCGCCGTTCGAGGATGCGGATGATCCGCCCCTCCGCGCGCCCGCCGTCCTTGATGCGCTCGATGCGCACGACCACCCGGTCGCCGTGCATCGCTTCATCGAGCGCCTGGTTGGGAATGTAAATGTCGCCGCCGGACGGCTCGAGCGGACGCTCCGGCGTGACGAAACCGTATCCCGCCGGGTTGGTTTGAAGACGGCCCACATAGAGGTCCATCTTTTCCGGCAGGCCGAATCGATTGCCTCGAATCTGAATGAGCTCGCCGGAGGAGACGAGCGCCTTGACGTGCCGCTTGAACGACGTCTGGTCGTCCTTGGGCACTTTGAGCACTTGCAACAGCTCGCGCATGCTGGCGGGGTGATGCACCCGCTCACGCATGAGCGCGAGGACCTGATCGCGTGAAAACATCTGAATTTAGGCTAGCAGAATTACTTGCAGGTCGCCGACGTTCGTGCCGGTCGGACCGGTGTGGATGAGATCGCCCAGCGCCTCGAAAAACGCGTAGGCATTGTTGTCGGTGAGAAAGCGCCCGGGCGCCAGGCCGGCCGCCTTGGCCCGATCGATCGTCGTCGAATCGGCGAGTGCCCCGGCGGCGTCGGTCGGACCGTCGATGCCGTCGGTGCCGGCACTGGCGACAATCGCGGGTCCGCCGGCGGTCGTCAGCAGATCGGCGGACGCGAGCGCGAACTCCTCGTTACGTCCGCCTTTACCGCGCCCCCTGACGTGAACGGTCGTTTCGCCGCTGGAGACGATGCAGGCCGGGCGGCCCAACCCTGTGGCCCTGGCCAGCACCGCCCGGAGGTGCGCCACCGCGGTCGTTCGCGCCTCACCGACCAGCGCGTCGTCGACACACAAGGTGTGATAGCGGCGCGCGGTCGCCTCCACCAGCGCGCCGGCCATCGCGTGGCGTCGAGAACCGATCACGTCGGTCCGTGTCTGCGCCAGGCGGGCGTCGCCGGGCTTCGGCGTATCCGCGACCGCTCCGTTC
>DATASG010000120.1:0-11841 GCA_036269295.1 Vicinamibacterales bacterium
GATCTCGATTTCCGGATCGGCGCCGCTGCCGCCGCGGACGAAGTAGATCTCGGAGCAGCGGCCGCAAGGGCCGGTGTCGCCCATCTGCCAGAAATTGTCGTCGCCACCGAGCTCCAGGATGCGGTTCGCCGGCACGCCGAGACCGCGCCAGATGTCGTAGGCCTCGTCGTCGCGCGGGATGCCGTTCTCGCCCTTGAAGATCGACACGACCAGCTTGTCGGCGGGCATCTTCCAGACGTCGGTCAGCAGCGCCCACGCGAACGGCAGCGCTTCCTTCTTGAAGTAATCACCGAACGAGAAGTTGCCGAGCATCTCGAAGAAGGTGTGATGGCGGTGCGACGGACCGACGTTGTCGAGGTCGTTGTGCTTGCCGCTGACGCGCATGACCTTCTGCGAGGTCGTGGCGCGCTTGTAGTCGCGCTTCTCGCGACCGAGAAACAGGTCCTTGAACTGGTTCATCCCGGCGTTGGTGAAGAGGAGCGTCGGATCGTCGCCGGGGACGAGCGGCGAGCTGGGCACCGCGCGGTGGCCGTGCTGCTCGAAGTAGTTCAGGAAGGACGCCCGGATTTCGTTCGCGGTCATCCTTTCATTCTATAAGCCTTCAAGGCTTTCATGACCCGATCCGACTCGAACCCCTGCCCGATCAGGTAGCGGAACAGGCGCGCGAACTCACGGTCGTCGGCGATCGTCTCGCGCCCGCGCAGCCGCTTGCGCAGCGACGATTCGAGCAGCCGATCGTCGTCGATCGCGTCGAAGACGCTGTCGATGGCCGCCTTTGCGGTCTCGGCGGCGATGCCAGCCCGTTCAAGCTGCAGGCGGACTCGGACCCGCCCGCGCTTGCGGACGCCGGTTTCCGTTCGTGCGATCGCCTCCGCCACGCGCCGATCGTCGATCGCGCGCTCCTGGCGCAGGCGGACGATTGCCTCGTCGATGTCGTCCTGGCTGTATTGCTTGCGGGCGAGGCGCTGGCGCAGCTGCTGCTCGGACAGCTCACGGCGTCCGAGCATTTTGAGGCCGTCTATGTAGGCGGACGGCACCTACGAGCCGAAGCGCGAGATTTCCGGGTTCGGCTCCGCCGCTCGCGCCATCTGGTCGCGGCTCATGTCCGAGGTGGTCGAAATGCCCTGCACCTTGAGCTTGAATTCGTCAACGTTGCTGGCCCAGCGCAGGGCTTCGTCGAGCGTCACCAGCCCCTGCTCGTAGAGACCGAAGATCGACTGATCGAACGACTGCATCCCGTACTGCGACGTGCCGGCGGAGATGGCGCCGTGGATCAGGTGGGTTTTTTCCTTGTCGACGATGCAGTCGCGGATGAAGGGGGTGCTGATCAGCACCTCGACCGCCGGCGCCCGTCCCTTGCCGTCAGCTTTCGGCATCAACCGCTGCGAGACCACGGCCTTCAGCACGCTCGCCAGCTGCAGCCGGATCTGTTTCTGCTGGTGCGGCGGAAACACCGAGATGATGCGGTTGATGGTCTCGGTCGCGTCCAGCGTATGCAGGGTGGAGAAGACGAGGTGGCCGGTTTCGGCGGCGAGCAGGCCGGTTTCGATGGTCTCGAAGTCGCGCATCTCGCCGACCAGGATCACATCGGGATCCTGGCGCAGGGCGCTGCGCAGCGCCTGGGCGAACGAGCGCGTGTCGACCGCCACCTCGCGCTGGTTGACCATCGATCGTGCGTCCTTGTGCAGGAACTCGATCGGGTCTTCGACGGTCATCACGTGCGCCGACCTGGTCTTGTTGATGTAGTCGATCATCGCGGCGAGCGTGGTGCTCTTGCCGCTGCCGGTGGTGCCGGTGACCAACACCAGGCCGCGCTCCTCGGCGGCGATGGTCTTGAGCACTGGCGGCAGCCCGAGCTCGTCGATGGTCCGGATTTGCATCGGGATGACGCGAAGGACAAGGCCGACGGTGCCGCGCTGCTGGAAGATATTGCAGCGGAAGCGCCCGAGGCCCGGCACGCTGTAGGCGAGGTCGACTTCCTGCGACTCCTTGAACTTCTGCCGCTGCGTCGTCGACATCACGGCCGCGGCCATCGCGACCACGTCCTCGTGATCGAGCTTCTTGTCGTCGACCGCCGGAGCCAGCGTGCCGCGAACCCGCATCATCGGAAAGCTGCCGACCTTCAGGTGCAGGTCGGAGGCGCCGCTCTCCACCGCGATTTTCAGCAGGTCGTTGACGTGCACGCCCTCAGCCCTTCGCTCCGGCGGCGACGGCGCCGCGAGCGCCGCGCCGCGGCGCCTCGTCCGGGTAGACGTAGGTGAGCCAGCCGTGCGTGTCGGGCACCTCGCCGTTGATGACGTCGAAGAACGCCTGCTGCAGCGCCTCCGTGATCGGCCCGCGCCGGCCGGCGCCGATCTGCTGCTTGTCGACCGACCGGACGGGGGTGACCTCGGCGGCGGTGCCGACGAAGAAGACCTCGTCGGCGATGTAGAGCGCTTCGCGCGGGATGATCGACTCGCTGACAGTGTAGCCGAGGTCGCGCGCGAGCGTGATCACCGAGTCGCGAGTGATACCGCCGAGAATCGACGACCCGAGCGGTGGCGTGTAGATCACACCGTCGCGGACCACGAAGATGTTCTGGCCGCTGCCCTCGCTGACATTGCCGGAGACGTCGAGCGCGATCCCTTCGGCGTAGCCGTCGGCAATCGCTTCCATCTTGATCAGGGCGGAGTTCGCGTAGTTGGCGGCGCTCTTGGCCATCGCCGGCAGAGTGTTGGGCGCCATCCGCGACCAGGACGAAACCTTGACGTCGGTGCCTGCCGCGAGCGCATCCTGGCCGAGGTAGGCGCCCCATTCCCACAACATGATCGCGGCGTCGACGGGGCAGTTGAGCGGATTGACGCCGAGCGAATCGTAGCCGCGATAGAGGATCGGCCGGATGTAGCAGGCCTTCATCCCGTTGGCACGGATGGTATCGAGCACGGCGCCGTTCCAGCCGGCGAGATCCAGCGGATAGGCCATCCGGTAAATCTTGGCGGAGTGCTGGAGGCGGCGCATGTGGGCGTCGAGGCGGAAGCAAGCAGAGCCTTTGGGTGTCGCGTAGCAGCGCGCGCCTTCGAAGACGGCGCTACCGTAGTGGATGACGTGGGTCGCGATGTGGATGTTCGCGTCCTTCCACTCGACCAGCTTGCCGTTCATCCAGATCTTTCCCGTGCCCGCAAACGCCATGAAAAGGCTCCTTACCGAGATTCTAGCGCAAAGCCCAAACCTTCTTCAGCGAGGCCAGGCCACTAGTCCTGAAGGCCGAATTGCGCGCGCATGTCACGGCGCCCGGCTGCGGTCACGCTCAGCGCGCGGCTGTCGAGATCCTGGACGACCCACCGCTTCTTCAAGGCGATCTTGAGGAGCGCAGCGCCGAGAGCGCCGCCGAGGTGCGGCCGCCGCTCGCTCCAGTCGACGCAGGCGAACGCGAAGCGGCGTCGCAGCGTTCGTGCAGCATCGACGTCGATGCCGAGCGCCGCACAGGCCTTCAGGCCGGCGCTGGTGAGATCGTAGGCGTGCTCGGCGGCCGAACCGGGTGTCAGCCATCTCAGCGCGACGAAGCGGTCGTGCAGTCGCACCGCCACGGACCCGGCCATGTGGTCGTAGCAGGTACGCGCGGCCCGCAGACGGTTCGGGGTGTTGGGCACGAACGTGATGGGCGAGCGACCGGCGACGACGCTGAGGGCTTCCAGCGCGTCGGCGACACTGGTTCCGCTCAAAGTGTAGTAGCGATGCTTGCCATGGGCGAACACGTTCACCAGACGCTCGGCCTTGAGCCGGCTCAAGTGGACGCTCGCTGTGGACGGGCTGACCCCGCCGACCACACCAAGCTCGGTGCTGGTGCGGGCGCGGCCATCGGCCAGGCAGTAGAGCATGCGCGCCCGGGCCGGCTCGCCAATCGCCGCGGCGATGCGCGAGACGGCGAGGTCGGGATGGTCGACATCCATACTTTTATTATGAACGAAGTATGAGTGTCCGGCAACTGCCACACTGCGGCTGATGGCTCGGGTGGACAGGTCATCGCCGATCGGCCGGCGCGAGGTGCTGGGGATCCTCGCGACCGCCGGCGCGGCGTTGAGCGCCGGCTGCGGCCGTGCCCCGATCCCTCCGGAAGGCAAGAGGACAACGATGACGATCACCTGCGTGATCCGCTACCAGATCGATCCGGTTCAGCGCGAAGGCTTCGCGACCTACGCGGCGAACTGGGGCCGCATCATCCCGCGGTGCGGCGGTCGCCTGATCGGGTACTTTCTTCCCTATGAAGGCACCAACGACGTGGCGTGGGGCCTGATTGCCTTCGACAGCCTGGCGTCGTACGAGCGCTACCGCACGCGCCTGAAGGCCGATCCGGACGCGCGCGAGAATCTGGCGATGGCGCAGACGAAACGGCTGATCCTGCGCGAAGAGCGGAACTTCGTAGAAGTCGTCGAGGGCACATTCCTGATCGAGCCGAGCTGATTTCCGGCAAAGATGGGCGAGCCAGCGAGTCTCACGCCTTATCGCCGCCGCCAGGTCACGACCAGCACGTCGCGGTACGCGGGGCGGGCGGGATCGACCGGTTCGATCGGCGTCACGCCGTGCGCGACCTTCGAATCGTCGAGCAGCGCCGCGTCGAGAGGCTCGGTGAGGGTGAAGGCGCCGAGCTCTTCGCCGCTCAGACGATGAACCGTGGTCGTGCCGCTGACGATGTTCTGCCGATCGATCAGCAGCACCAGGACGTAGTCGACGCCGTCGCGGTGAATGCCCTCGGGCGTCGGCCGCCCAGCTTCGCCGGCACGCGCCTCGATCCGGAACTGATGGACCTCGACGTGCCAGCCCTGCGGTCCCGCAAGCCGCTCGAACAGCGCCCGCGAGGCCGACAGCATCGACCGCATCGTCGCCCCGTCGCCGATCGCCGCGTCGATCGGTTCGAACCAGCGTGCGATGCCGCCGTTGAGCGCGTTGTAGTCGCGGCTCTGATAGTGCGGTTGATGCGGAGCGCGGACGATCCTCCCGCCGGCGTCGGCACCGTAGACGGCGTGCCGCCGGCGCCGATAGCGGCCGCCATCGGCCATGTAGCGGTCGAGCTCGAGATGGTTCCAACTGGTCGCGAACGCCGGCCAGTCGGCGAGGGTACCGGCGCCAGCGAGCAGCTCGCGCATGCCGGCGGCGTGCACGAACGCGTAACCATCCCGCGCGATTTCCGAGGTCAGCGGCGCAACCGCTTCGATGGCCACCAGGACATGGTATTACCAGGCCCTGGGCGGGTGCGGTCCAGAATCTGATTGGACTGTTCCGGCCGCCGCGCAGGAATCGACATCCCGGATCGCGGGTCCAGAGCCGAGTCCGGTGTCAGGCCTTGCGGCTGGCGTCGCTACTGACCTTCGCCACAGAACGGACAGCGATCGGATCGCGCGTGCAGCGGCTTGCGGCAGTGCCAGCAGAAGCGGGGCAGCGGTGCTTCGCGCGCCTTCAGGCGAAGGTGGATGTCCTGGGCGACGCCGTCGCCGACCAACGGCTCCGCGGACTCGTGCGTCGCGGCAGCCGCGACGCGCGGCGTCCGGCGCGGGTTCGTCGACCGCGCCGCCAGCACGTCGTCGAGCAGCTCGCCGGCGCGCTGGTAGCGCGCGGAGATGTCAGGCGCCATGGCTTTCAGCACGATGTCGTTGATCGATCTGGGGATCTTCGGGTTCTTCAGCCGCGGCGCGGTCAGCAGCTCGCCCTTCATCAACCGCTCGAGATCGGCGGGCGACGGTGTGTCGTAGGGCAGCGTGCCGGTCATCATCTGGTACATCGTCACGCCGAGCGAGTAGATGTCAGAGGCAAAGACCGCCTTACCGTGAAACTGCTCGGGGGCCATGTACGGAGGGCTGCCGATGACGGTGGTGCCGTGCGCGGCGATTTCGAGGAAGCGTGAAGTCCCGAAGTCGGCCACCTTCAGCATGCCGCTGTCGGCGACCAGGACGTTGGACGGCCGGAGATCGCGGTGCAGTACGCCCTGGCGATGGGCGTGATCGACAGCATTGCTGATCTGGCAGGTGTAATCGAGCGCGCGCGCGACGTCGAGCGGGCCTTCACGGGCGATGATCGCCTCCAGCGTCTCACCTGGGACGAACTCCATGACGATGAAGAAGACGTTCTCCTGCTTCTCGGCGGTCAGGATGGTGACGATGTTCGGGTGATTGAGGCTGGCGAGGAGCCGCGGCTCGCGCAGCAGCTCGCCGAAGTCGACGCCCTGCTTGTGCGGCACCTTGAGCGCGACCTTCTTGTCGATCCAGGTGTCCTCGGCCAGATAGACGGTGCCAAAGCCGCCGCTGCCGATCGTCGACAGGATCTTGTACTTGCCGATGATCTGGCCACGGAAGAACATCTGGGCGCGGAGTATAGCTTACGGAAGTACGAGGTGCGAGGTGCGCCGCGCTTCTCACCCCGCACCATATAATCCCGCCGATGCATCGCTTCTACGCACCCGCCCTTGATGCCGGCGACGAGACCGTGGCGCTGCTGCGCGACGAAGCAGAGCACCTGACGCGCGTCCTGCGGCTGGGTGTCGGCGATACGGTGGCGGTGTTCGACGGCCGCGGGCATGAGTTCGTCGCCCGCGTCGCGAGCGCGCTGCGCCGCGACGTCCGCGTCCAGATCGTGTCGCGCCTCGAGCCGGCAGCCGAGCCCGGGGTCGCGCTGACGCTCGCGCAGGCGATCCTCAAGGGCGACAAGATGGACGACGTGATTCGAGACGCGGTGATGCTCGGGGCGGCGGCGGTTCAGCCGATCGTGACCAGGCGGAGCGAGACCACGGTCGCGGCGCTGATGAAAGGCGCACGGCTGGATCGCTGGCGGCGAGTCGCGCTGGCGTCGGTGAAGCAGTCGCGCCGCGCGGTGTTGCCCGAGATCCGGATGCCGTTGACGCTGGATACGGCGCTCGACGAGCCGGCGGGCGGCCTGCGGTTGATGCTGGTGGAGCCATCGGCATCGGTGAGGGTCGAGCCGATGTCGGCGTTGCGGCAGGAGCCGGTGCCGGCGGACGCGACCCTGTACATAGGCCCGGAAGGTGGGTGGGCGGCGGAGGAGTGCACAGCTGCGGTCGCCAAGGGCGTCCGCCTGATCTCGCTCGGGCCGCGGACGCTGCGCGCCGACGCCGTTCCGGTTGCCGCGATCAGCGTGCTGAACTTTCTCTGGGAAGAGGGTTGACAGTACCTATTTCAAACTGACCTTGAAGTCCCTGGTCTTGACGTCTCCCTCGCTGAGCGTCAGATGCGCCGCGCCCGTCCGATGCTCGTCGAGATACGCCGGCTCGAACCACTCGCCCTGTTGGGACGGATCGACGGTCGCAAGATAGTAGTCGCCGGGCGGCAGGCCGCGGATGCGATACTTGCCGGTCTGATCGGGTCGCGCCGTCGCGATCTGGCGGGACTGCGGACGCCAGAATGTCGGGTCGACGGGAAAGGCCAGCACGGTGTAGTCCGGGACCGGAGTCCCGTTATCGGTCGTCAGCGTCCCGTTGATCTCGCTCTGCTTGTCGGTGAACACGACCGCGACGTTCGCGAGGTTCTCGCCGCTCCTCACCTGAAACGGTATGTCGGTGACGTCGCGATCGCCGACGGTCACCGATTTCAGCACCCAGGTGCGCGAGCCATTGCTCGGCCGGATCAGATGCGAGCCGGCCGAAACGCCGCCGATCGAGAAGTGCCCGTCCTTGTCCACGCGCGCGTTCGACTGCGGCCCGAAGTCCGATTGATCCGTCGACGGCGCGGTGATGCGGAACTGGGTGTAATCGGGCGCGGGCGAAGCGCCCGGCAGGAACGACACCGTGCCGCTGATCGTCGCGCCGGCCGACAGCGTGACGAGGACGTCGGACAGGTCGTCGCCGCTGACGCTGATCGGCTGGGCCGCGAACTGCGGCACCTCGGAATCGTCGCCGCGCGCGCGGAGGACGTAGCGTCCGGGCGCGACGTTGCCGATCGTGAACGAGCCATCCCACTGGATGCGGCCGCCGAAGTTGATGCCGATCTGATTGCCGCGGCCGCCGCCGGCGTCCGACATCAGGTTGATGTTGCCGCTGGTGACCGGCGTGCCATCCGGGTTCGAGACGATGCCGCTGATGCGCGCCACGCGCACGAGCTGCATGTTGAAGCTGATGTCGAGGACTTCCTGGCTCAGGCCGACGTTCACCGGCTTGGCCTCGGCCACCGAGGGGACGCCAGGATAGTAGGTCGGTGCGTAGTTGACCTGCTCCTGATCCGGGGCAGCGCCAGGAGCCCCCCCACCGCGGCCACCACGTCCGCCGGGCCCACCGGGTCCACCGGGTCCCCCGAACTGTCCACCGGCGGGTCCGCCGCCGCGGGCGATGGCGTTGATGTAGTACTCGCCGGGCATCAAGCCCCAGACGCGGTACATGCCCTTGTCGTCCGTCTGGCCGTTGCCGGCCGGCGTCAATCGACGCTCGCCCTGCAGGTACTGATAGCGCATCACCCGCACGGTCACGCCCGGCATCGCGTCGCCGTCTTCGTCGAGCACGCGGCCGCTGACGACGCTGCCGCGCGGCAGCTGGAACTCGATCCCTTTCAGCTGCTGGCCGTCGGCGAGCTGCAGGGGAGTCCCGGCCTGGAGCGGGCGCCGCTGGCCGTACGACAGCGCCACGAATCCCGATTTCGACACCGACAGCGAGTAACGGCCCGCCGGCAGCTCCGTGATGTCGAACACGCCGCTGTCATCGGTCAGCATGCCGCGGCCGCCGGGGAGCTCCGCCGCGGTGGCGAACACGCGCGCGCGTTTCACCGGCCGGCCATTGTCGGCGGCGAGCACGCGTCCGGTGATGCGGCCGGCTGGCGGAGGCGGCGTGTCCTTCGACTGGGCGGACGTGTCGCGCGCCGGCTGCTGGCTCCCGCTTTGACCGGGACGCGGACCGGGCTGCTGCGCGCCGGCTCCCACCGCGAGGGCCACGAGGAATGCCGACACCGAAAGGGCGCGAGATGCGCGAGCCATGACTGCCTCTATTAGACTGGACCTGCGGGCGAGGGGTTGATTGTCACCGTTTTTTCACCGCGATCCCGACCCAACCGTCCTCCTCGCGCTCCCAGCAGACGTCCGCGTGGGCGAACGCCTTCAGGACCTGGTCGCGCTCATGGGACTGGATTCCGCTGAGGATGACCGTCCCACCAGAGCGGACCGCTCCGAGGAGCGGGCCGGCGGAGCGGACGAGCAGCGCGCCGGTCAGGTTCGCGGTGACCACGTCCGAGGCCGGCATGGCGCGCGCGGCCAGATCGATGGTCTCGAAGGTCACGTGGCGTGTCCCGGGATTCAGATCGAGGTTCCCGCGCGCCGATTGAATCGCATCCGGATCGAAGTCGATGCCGATCACCCGCGCGGCGCCGAGGCGATCGGCCGCGATCGCCAGCACGCCGGATCCGGTGCCGACGTCGAGCAGGTCCCGACCGGTCAGATCGATCGTCTGGAGCGCCTCGAGGCACAACCGCGTCGTGACATGATGCCCTGTTCCAAAACCCATTGAGGGCACGATCACGATATCGATGCGGCCGGGGCTGGGGGCTGGGGCCGTGGGGCTGGGAAAGACCGTGATGCAACCGACCGTCACTGGGGGGAGATTCTCCTGCGATCGCCGTGCCCAGTCCTCGTCGTCCACCTCAATCGCAGTGACGTCGAACTGCGCCGCCAGCGCGCGCTCTGCGCCGTCCCGGTCGGAGGCGGTGGCGAAGAAGATGCGGACCGACGGCCCGCATTCTTCGAGCGCGGTCGGGCCGAAGTCGTCGACGATCGCGAGGAGGAACTCGGTGGCGTCCGTGCGAACCTCGATCGCCGGGTACTGTCTCATGTCGATAACGGAGGGGGCCGTACCCTCTGTCGCCTCTCTTAGCCGAACATGTCCTTCACTCGATCGAACAGGTTCCGCTCGTCCTGCTCGTCCTCGCCTCGCGCGCGCGGCTCGAACTTGTCCTTTGGCAGCGCGGTGGCGAGCGCCTCGATCAGCTTGCGCTGATCCTTGGTCAGCTTCCGCGGCGTCTGGACCTGCACGGTCGCGAACAGATCGCCGCGCCCTCGGCCGTTGACGTCCGGCATGCCCTTGTTCTTCAGGCGCAGCGTGGTTCCAGTCTGCGTGCCCTCCGGCACCTTCACCGTCTCATCACCGTCGAGCGTCGGCACCTGGATTTCTCCGCCGAGCGCCACGGTCGTGAAGTTCACCGGGATCTCGCAGAACAGGTTGACGCCGTCGCGGCGGAAGAACGCGTGCTCGTGGACGTGGACGACGACGTAGAGGTGGCCGGGAGGGCCGCCGGCAGATCCGGCTTCACCTTCACCCATCAACCGCAGCTGCTGCCCGGTCGCGATGCCGGCGGGGATCTTGACCGTGATCTTGCGGTCGCGCGTGATGCGTCCGGCGCCGCGGCAGTCGGGGCACGGCTTGGCGATGATCTTGCCGGCGCCGCGGCACTGCGGGCAGGTGCGTGCGACCGTGAAGAAGCCCTGCTGGTAGCGAACCTGTCCGTGGCCTTTGCACTGCGGGCAGTCGCTGGCCGTCGATCCCGGCGCCGCGCCGGCACCGCTGCACTTCGCGCAGGTCTCCTGGCGCGGAATCTGGATCGAGGTCTCAGCGCCTCTGGCCGACTCCTCGAATGAGATCTCGAGGTCGTAGCGCAGGTCGGCGCCTCGCTGCGGCCCGCCGCGACGGCGACCACCGCCGTTGAAGAGATCGCCGAACCCGAACATGTTGCCGAGGATGTCGGCGAAATCGCCGAACTCCTGGAACACCGAGGGGTCGAACCCGGCGCCAGCTCCCGCGGCCGACTTCACGCCGGCGTGGCCGAAGCGATCGTAGAGACTTCGCTTTTCGGGATCGGCGAGAACGGCGTACGCTTCGGCGCACTCCTTGAATTTCTCTTCCGCGAGCTGGTCGTCCGGATTGCGGTCCGGGTGAAACTTCATCGCGAGCCGGCGGTACGAGCTCTTGATTTCGGTTTCGGTCGCCGTCTTGGTGACTTCCAGGATCTGGTAGTAGTCGCGCTTGCTCACGCCTTGGCCACCTTCACCATCGCGGGCCGCAGCAGGCGGTCGTTGAGCAGATAGCCCTTCTGCAGCTCGCCGATCACTTCGCCCTCGCGGTGTTCGGGGCTCTCCTCGTGCATCACCGCCATGTGGACGTTGGGATCGAAGTCCGCGCCGATCACATCCATCGCCTTGACGCCCTGCTTGCGCAGCAGATCGTGGAGCTTGCCGTGGATGAGCTCGACGCCTTTGCGATAGGCGCCGCCCTCGTCGCCGCCCACCGTCAGCGCGCGATCAAAATCGTCGACCACGAGCAGCAGCTCCTGCAGGAGGTCCACGACCGCCTGGTCGGCCTGCTCGCGGCGCTCGCGCTCGACGCGCTTGCGGTAATTGTCGAACTCCGCGCCTTTGCGGAGCCAGCGGTCCTTGTAGTCGTCGCGCTCGCGCTGCAGGTCGGCGAGCTCGGATCCCTCGGGCGCCGCGACTGTGGCGTCCGGGCCGTCGTTCACAGTTTCGTCAGACATAAACCTTCGTTAGTTCGATTCGCGCAGCAGGCGCGACACCGCTTGCGCCGCGCCGTCGACGGCGGCAATCGCGCGGGAATAGTGCATCCGGGTTGGACCGATCACGCCAACCGTCCCGATCCCCGACCCATCGTCGTAGGTGGAGAGGACGAGGCTGAACGGCCGCAGGTTCGGATCGAGGTGCTCGGCGCCGATGACGACGGTCAGTCCGGGACCGTCGATGTATTCGTTGAGCAGCTCGAGCAGCTTCTGTTTCTCTTCAATCATCTGGAGCAGCGCCTGCAGGGTCTGCACCGTCAGCCCGGTCGCATCGTCGAGCAGCGAGGACGCGCCCTCGACGTACATCGGACGATCG
>DATASG010000121.1:0-13673 GCA_036269295.1 Vicinamibacterales bacterium
CCAGCGCCGGCGGTATGCTGCCTGACAATGGTCCGACCGCGCTGATGGATGCGCTGACCGAGGTCGACGACCGGTTCATGAAGAAGGCCGGCGACCGTGCACCGGTCTTCGTCATCGTGACCGGCGATGGCTCGGAGAACAGCAAGGGCGACGATCAGGGGTTCAACCGCTGGATGACGGAGATCGCGAAGCGCCGCGTCGCGGTGAGCGCCGTCGTGCTGAAGACGACCGGCAACGGCCTGCCGGATGTGATCGCGTCAACGCTCGTCAAAGCCACTCGTGGACACTACACGTCCTTGAGCAACGGCGCCGCGATGGCAGAAACCATGACGACGCTCGCGGCACAGCTCGCCGCCGACGCGGCCCGAGGACGCTAGCCGCCTCGATTGGCCCGCGTCGTCGCGCTGATCTGAAGATCGAAGCCGTTCGGCGTTGTTGTGTGGTAGCTCTTGTACGGCGCGGTGTGGATATCTCCCCTGCCGCCGGTATCCTCGCGAGCCGTCAGCCCGCGTTTTTCGAGCTCAGCCTTGACCTGATCGGGATCGAACGGCGTGATGCCGAACGAGATGTGACCCATCGCCGCCCGCCGCGCCGGCGGCGTCGTGGTCGGCGCGGCACCCCGGTTGCCGCCGCCTCCGCGGCGGATGATGATGTCGCCGACGTCGCCGATCTGGCACTGATTCTGGCTGCCCTCGTCGGTCCCGAGCTTCCAACCCAGCAGTGCGTGGTAGAACGCCGCCGTTTCCTTGTAGTTCGAAACCTCGAACGAGATGTGATCGAGCCAGACGGTCTTCCAGCTGGTCGACTCGAACGGCGCCGGCGCCGTTGTCCTGCCGCTCGCGGTTCCCTGACGCCGGTTCTTCCGGTTGCCGTTGCTGATCTGCAGGTCGAAGCCGTCAGGATCCTTGACGTGGAAGCTCTGAAAGTCCTTGCCCTGGTTGTCGGCGATCGGCGTCAGACCGCGCTTCCTCAATTCCGCTTCCACATGCTTCGCGTCCCACGGCTCGATGCCCCAGCAGAAACCGTCGAACGCCGCCAGTCGCGGAGCCCGTGGGGCGCCACCGCGGCCACCGCCTCGACCGGCAGGGGGTGCGTCGGCGGCGGGCGCCGGCGGGGGGGCCTGGAATCCGCCTCGCAGAACGAGGCCACCCCAGTCACCGATGTCGAGCACCGCCTGCTTGCCGTCGTCGCTTCTGATCTTCCAGTTCATCAGGGCGGCGTAGTACGCGGCCTCTTTTGGGTAGTCCACCACCTGGCAGGAGAAATGGTCGAGCAGGACGGTGTTCCAACCCGTGGCCTCGAACGGAAGTTTCGCCGGCGTGGGGTCGCACTCCGGCGTGCCCGCGCGTGCGCCGCCGCACTGGCCCTGCGCCAACGCCGACGCCGGACGTACCGCGACGGCGATGCCGAGCGCCATCAGCAACTGCCGGCGCGACAGCCGTCCTCGATCGAAATCATTGAACCACGTCGACAGTTCGGTGCTCATCGCATTCCTCTCCTATTTGCCGCCGGTCGGCTTCGGCCTGACCGCGTTTGGCAGCGCCAGCCGGTTGTCGTGCGTCACGTAACTGATTTGCAGGTTGAAACCGTTCGGCGTCGCGGTGTGATAGCTCTTGAACGCTGCGGTGTGAATCTCGTCTGGCACATAGGTGCCGTCGGGCCCAAGGTGCCGGCTGGACGTGTCGACCTGCGCCCGCAGCCCGCGCTTCTCGAGCTCTGCTTTCACCCCGTCGGTGTCCCACGGCGCGATCCCGAACGAAATGTGATCGATGCGCGCACGGTTGCCGCCGGTTTTTCCAAAGTTGGGATCGAGCGGGTTGCCGCCGCGGACGATGATGTCACCGACATCGCCCATCAACAGCTCGTTCTGACTACCCTCGTCGTAGGTCGGCGTCCATCCAAGCAGGTTGGCGTAGAACGACGCGCTCTTCTTGTAGTTCGAGGCGTTGAACGAGAAATGGTCCAGCCATACCGTCCTCCAGCCCGTCGCGACAAACGGAGCCGGCTCTGACCACGTGGCTGCGGCCGGCGAGCCCTTCCGGGCCTTCACGAGGCCGTTGCCGTTGCTGATCTGCAGATCCCAGCCGTCGGGATCCTTCACGTGGAAGCTCTCGAACCCCTTGCCGTCGTTGTCGGCGATCGGGTTCAGCCCTCGCGCCCGAAGCGCCGCCTCGACCTTGGCGGCGTTCCACTGATCAATCGCGAACGAGAACGACTCCACCGCCACTCGCACCGCGCCGCCGCGGCCGCGACCGCTGTCCGCAGCCGGGGTGTCGAAGGCACCGGGAGCCGCCTGTTTGAAGATCGCCGATCCCCAGTCACCCATGTCGAGCACGGCCTGCGTACCGTCGTCGCTTCTCAGCTTCCACCCCATCAGCGTGATGTAGAAGGCCGCTTCTTTCTTGTAGTCCGCGGCCTGGAAGGTGATGTGGTCGAGACCGATCGTTTTCCACCCGGTCGGCCCGAAGACCGGTGCGATCTCGGTGGTGTTGCACGCCGGCGTGCCGAAGGTCAGCATGCACCGCCCCTGCGCGGTTGCCGGCAGCGGCGCGAGCCCGATCAGGACCGCCGCGGTTCCCAGTGTCCCGAGCGCGCGTCGAGGTGATCTCAGCGTCATGGAACGGCTCCTCTCGTCCGCGCTAACGGCGGCGGCCGCCGCCCTGAAGGCGAAGCAGCATCAGGAACAGGTTGACGAAATCGAGATACAGCGCCAGTGCGCCGACGATCGCGTACGACCCTGTCTCGCCAGCCGATGTCATCAGCGCCATCTCCTTCAGTCGCTGCGCATCGTACGCCGCCAGGCCGGTGAAGACAATCACGCCGATGAAGCTGATTACGAACTGCAGCCCGTCGTTGTGCCAGAAGATGCCGAGGATCGACGCGATCACGACGCCGATGAGCCCCATGAAGAGGAACTGACCCCAGCCCGCCAGGCTGCGCTTCGCGACCGTCCCGTAGAGCGCCATCGACCCGAACATCCCGGCGGTGACGACGAACGTGGACGTCAGCGCCTCGCCGGTGTAGACCAGCATCACGAACGAGAGCGTCACGCCCGTGAGCACCGAGTAGCCGATGAACAGCAGTGAAGCGGTGGACGCCGAGAGGCGCTGCACCCGCGACGACAGATAGAAGACGATGCCGAGCTGGGCGGCGAAGAGCCCGAAGTACAGGAGCTGGTTCTGCGCGATCACCCCCAGCAGTGACGGGGACGAGGCGACGTACCCCGCGGTAACCGCGGTGATCGCGAGGCCGGCGCACATCCAGCCGTACGCGGCACGAAGGAAGGAGGCGACGCGGTCGGCGGTCGCGGCCGTTCCCGGAAGCGCACTGCCGTGCGCGATGTCGAAGTTCGCCATGATGACGCTGCCTTTCAGTTACGGTTGAAACCGGACGCTCCGCCAGAGCGCAGCCGCATCGTACACGCGGCCGTCGCTGATCGTCCAGCGCACGCTGCGGATGTTGCGGATCGCGTCGAGGGGGTTGGCGTCCAGCACCACCAGATCGGCGCGCTTGCCGCGCTCGATGGTGCCGAGCTCACCGTCCAGCTTCATCGCCCGCGCCGACACGATCGTCGCCGCCTGGAGCGCCTCCAGCGGCGTCAGCCCGGCATCGACATACAGCTCGATCTCGCGATGGACGCTGTGCCCGGGAATGCCTTCGTCGGTCCCCGCGACGATCGGCACGCCGGCATCGTGGAGCGCCTTGACGATCCGCAGGCTTCGCTCGAGCCGCCCCCGCGCGGTCGCGGCGTCGATCCCGGCCACGCCGGCATTGGAGAACACGCGGTTGAGCGGCGCCGGAATCTTCAGCACGCCAGGTTGAAACGCGGCAACCGGCGCCCCCACCGCGTGCCCGAGCAGCTCGTTCCACGACTGCGTCGGATCAATCACCGTGTGGTGCGCCTTCAGGAACGCGATCGTCGCCTTCACCTCGGCGGACCCCGCCTCGCCGCGTATCGGGAGGTGCGCGACCTGGTCCATCCCCGCGGCCGCGGCCTGCTCGATCGTCATCCCGTTGGGAACGTGGCCGGTCACCGTCATCCCCAGCCGGTGCGCCTCGGCGCAGATCGCGTCGACGATCGGCGGCGTGACCAGGCTGTAGATCTTGATCTGCTGAAAACCGGCGTCGTGATACTTGGCGACCGCCTGCTTCGCTTCCTCCGGCGTCGCCGCGTAGTAGACGCCGAAGGCGTTGGGCCCACCGCCGTCGATCAAGCCGGCCGCGACGATGCGCGGACCGACCGCGCGTTTCGACGCGATTGCGTCGCGCAGCGGCACCAGGAACTCGAACTCGTTCCCCATGTCGCGCACTGTCGTCACGCCGGCGCCGAGATAGACCGGCGCCCACTCGACCTGGGTCACGTGGGTGTGCATGTCCCAAAGACCCGGGATGATGGTCTTGCCGTCCACTCCGATCGAAGGCAGGTCGCGCGGAACGACCACGGACGCGCGCCGCCCGACGTCGGCAATCCGCCCGTCGCGCACCAGGATCACGCCGTCCGCGATCGGCGGATGGCCGGTGCCGTCGACAATCGTCGCCCCGACCAGCGCGTAGCTGCCGCTCCTGATCGGCGGCGTGCGCTGCGTCAGCGCCTCGAGATCCGCGATGCGATCGCGCGTCGCGCTCTGCACGAGCTCGACCAGCGCCGACTCGAGATCCTCCCGTACCGCCTCGAAGCTGAGCCCGCCGGCGCGCGTGATCGCCGCGGCCAGCGCCTCGTGGTCGTCGAGCCACACCGTCTCGCGGCCCCAGACGACGCCGTCGATGGCGTAGCGCTCGAGCGGCAGAGTGGTCGATCCCACTCGGAGCGATTCATGGCCGCGTGCTTCGATGAAGACGTCGTTGACGGGGAGGCCGGGAACAGTACGCATCACGCGCGGCCGGCCGTGCTGCTTCCAGTAGCGCAGCAGCAGCATCTGCGCGGCGAACGGCGCGTAGCCGTCGACGGTGTAGAACGGCGCCGGCAACGCGATTCGCGATTCGGCGCCGTCGGCCTTCACGATTGCGTCGCTGCCCTCGATCCGTACCTCGGAATCGACGTTGACGAAGCGGTAGCTCTTGCCGCGGGCCGTGAACGAGAGCGGCGTGAAATCGGGTTTCGTGCGCAGCGTGGCCGCGAGCTGGACCCGGCCGCCGCGATCGGTGAAGTCGAAGTCCGAGGTCAGCGTCAGCGCACCGGCCGTCGATGAGCCGGGGCCGTCGCGGACGATTTCGTAGCGCTCGTAGCCAATCGGTTTCTGGACGTAGTGCAGCCGGAGCGTCCCGCGCTCCACCGGGTCCGGTTGGGCCCGGACCGGCGCCGTGAACAGGACGGCCGCGGCGGCCGCCGCAAGAATCATTCGCACGGCGCAAATCATCGCACACTATGATGAACGCGATGTCCTACCCGGTGTCGGCGGCCGTCGAGCCGCAGTTGGGGGAGCGAGACCGGCTGACGACCGCGCTCCGGCTGGTGCTGGCGATCCCGCACCTGATTCTGGTCGGCGGGGTCGGCGTCGGCTTCGCGGCCAACAGCAGCCGCCGCGATCTCCTCTCGTTCGGTGGCGAAACCGGCTTGCTCGGCAGCATTGCCTTCCTGCTCGCCATCGTCAGCTGGTTCACTATCGTGATCACGAGCGAACACTACACGCCGATCCGGCGGTACACCCGCTACTACTTGCGCTGGCGGGTGCGTGCGCTCGCCTATCTGATGCTGCTGGCAGACGTGTATCCGCCGTTCGGCGATGCGTACTATCCCGCGACGATGACGCTCGTCGAGCCGGGCCCGGTTCGCGATCGCCTCAGCGTCGGGCTGAGGCTGATCCTCGCCATCCCGCACTTCGTCGTCTTGTTCTTCGTGTTGTGCGGGTGGTGGGTGACGACCGTCGTCTCGTGGTTCGCGATTCTGATCACCGGTCGGTATCCAGCGGAATTGTACGGCTTCGGCGTCGGCGCCCTGCGCTGGCTGATCCGGGTCGAATCGTACATGCTCCTGCTCGTCGACGAGTACCCGCCGTTTTCGTTGAGCTGACGGAGGAGACAGGCCACCGAGACACGGAGACAGAGATTCTCGAAACCACAGAGCCACACGGCCACCGAGATCCGGAGCGCACGCTGCAGATCCCAACGCGTTGCCCGTCGGCGGGCGTGCCGGCCGACACGCGCGTTCAGCTCAGTGTCTCTGTGTCTCCGTGGCTGCCTTTAAGGACAGGTGCGCGATCGGCGCGGCACCGGGGCGAATGGGCGTCCCGTTTCTACTTGAGCGAGATCCCTGCGCCGATGATCAGCAGCGTCGTCCGGGGCGAGGCGGGAAAGATGTACGCGAACCCCGGGCTGATCACGTAGTAACGGACATCCAGGCTGAAGGCGACGTGCGGCTTGATGAACCATCGCGCGCCTCCGCCGTAGTTGAACGTCTTCAGCTTGTCGCTGTTCGGCGGATACTCGCCGAGATCGTCTGCGGCGAGAAACCATGTCGTCTGCCCCAGCCCGGCGCTCAGGTAGCTCCACCCCGATCCGTTGCCGAAATTCAGCGAGAGCTGCGGCGACAGCGACGTGATCCGTTCCTCGGTCGGGAGCAGCAGGGTGCCGTCGGCCGCCTGCGCACCGGTCGGAGGTGTCTGCCGGGAGCGGCCCATCGCCAGCTCGCCGCCAAGGCCGACCGTGACCAGTCGCGTGCGCAGCGGATAGACGTGCAGACCAATCTGCACGCCCAGGCCGGTGCCGGGCAGCTCGGCAAGACTCTTCAGATTGCGGCTGTCTGCGAGCGGCTGATCGTCGTTGTGAAACCGTGGGAAGGTGCCGTGCAGGTCGATGACGACCCAGGGAATCGGCGGCGGCGGATCCTGTGCGAAGGCCGGAAGTGACAGCGACATGAACGGGACGACGAGAGATACGGCGAAAACGCGCACGTGCACGCGACGTATTGTACTCACGGATGCGGAATCGCCGCGAGGCGCGACCGCAGCAACTGCTGCAGGTCGTCGATCACGATGAGCCGCGACAGATCGCGCGCGCGCCGTGCCCGCGCGTCCTCCGCGGCACACGCCGACGGTTCGGTGATCAGTCGGCGCCTGAGATCGTAACACGAGGCTCCCGCTTCACCGGCGAGGAACAGGTGGCTCGCGTCGAGCCAATCGCCGTACGGACGAGGGACCGGCCGATCATCATCGGCGCCGAGCAGATTCCGTCCCAGATAGGGCAACGGCGCAGGATCGATCCCGAGTAGCGCGAGCAGCGTCGGCGCAAGGTCGGTCTGACCCGCTGGACGATTGCGCGCACCGGCGACCGTCGGACCTTCCCCTCCAGCCCCTCCAGCCCCTGTCGCCCTTCCCACCCTGACAAACATCGGGATCCGATCGTTCAAGATCCAGCCGGCAGCGTCCGTCCCAATCCCCATCGTCCGCGCCAGCGATGCGTCGCGCGCGAAGCCGGCGTCGTGATCGCCGAAGACGACCAGCACACTGCTGTCGAGTAGCCCGTCTCGCGCCAGCGCGGCCTTGAAATCCTCGAGCGCCTGGTCGAAGAAACGCATGGTGTGCAGGTAGTTGCCGAAGGACGTGCCTTCGAGCGCACCGAGCTTCAGTACCTTGTGCGCGTCGGGAAACGATTCGAACGGATGATGCAGCGACAGCGTGATCAGCCACGCCGCGAACGGCCGCGGCTGCTGCTCGAGGCGCGGCACCATCTGCTGCAGGAAATCGTGATCGTTCAGCCCCCAGCCGATCTGCTCCGTCATCTGGAAGTCAGGCTCGAACAGACTGCGCTGAAATCCGTAGGCGGGGTGCATGACCTGTCGGTTCCAGAATCCTGGCTCGAACGCGACCGCCGACAGCGTGGTGTAGCCGTGCTCGGCCAGGACGCGCGGCAGCGCCGCGTAGTGGTTGCCTGGAAAACGAAACGCCACCGCGCCGTGATCGAGCGGCAGCAGCGACGTCAAGGTGGTGAATTCGGCGTCGGAGGTGCGCCCTTCGCTCGTCTGATCGGTCACATTGGTGAAGCGAAGACTGTCGCCGGTCCACCCTCGCAGGTGCGGCATCACCTCCTGGCCGCCGATCGTGAAGTCGACCACGAAATCCTGCAGCGACTCCACCTGCACGACGATCAGGCTGGCTCCGCGCGCGGTGGCGACATCGGCCCCCGCTGCGCGCAGCGGCGCGCGCTCGCGCAGCCAGACCAGCGCCTCGTCGATCTGCGCCGCGGTCGCGGGACGCCGGAGCCACGTGCTGCGAGCGTAGTTCCAGGTGTCGTAGGCGTGGTAGCCGAATGGGCCGAGTTGCTCGACGACCGAGCGGGCGCGAAACATCTGGTCGAGCGGGGTGGACATCAACACCCGCGGCACCGACACGACGAGGGCGCTCGCCGCGAGCCCGGCGAGCGCAACCGCCGCCGCTGCCCAGGCGCGGCCCCGGGCTGGCGGCACCGGCGCCGGCTGACGAAATATCCGCGCCGCCATCCAGAGGGCGAACGGCCAGTCGGCGACCAGCCACAACAGGTCGGGTGTCAGGAGGCTGCCGATCGATCCCCAGACGTGGCCGGTCTGATGCGCGGCGAGCAGCGCCGGTGTCGACAGCACGTCGCCGAAGAACCGGTAATAGACGACGTCGGCGAGGATGAGCGCCGAGCAGAAGGTGCCGATCAGAAGGAGCGCCCAGGGCCGGGCGCGGCGGGGCAGCACCAGCCAGACGAGCATCGGCACGATGAAGGCGAACGTCGCGATCAGCCAATAGGCGGCCGCGGTCGGCTCGAGCAGCGCGACCTGCGCCAGGATCAGCGGTTTCGCCGCCAGCGTCGCGGCGCACCACCACACATCGGCGATCGCAGCTCCACAGGGTTGCGCCGCTCGACCCGATCGATCCGGCCGCCGCAACCCGAACAGTCCCCACAGCGCAACCAGGAGCGGCAGCGGCGCGACTATCCACGCCGCCGGCGGCACCACGACCACAAGCGTACGCGGCTGGCGCGGCGCGACCTGCGCGAACCAGGTGACGCCCTCATCCACCATGTCCCACTGCAGCCAGTACACGCCAGGCCAGGCAGGCGGGAGGATGCGGCCCTGTAGCGTGACCCGCGCGCCCGGCGGCAGCGGCGCGTCGCCGAGATCCGTTCTGATGCCGTCGTGATACGGCACCGTGCGCGAGCGGTGCGCCAGCTCGCGGGGCACCAGCCACAGCCAGTGATACGAGAGGTGAATGCGCGCCGGATCCCAGGCGCGATCGCCGGTGTTGCCGAGCGCGACCGGCACCGCGACTTCCTGAGACGTCACGAGAACGCGCGGCGAGGAGGTGTCGATGGAAAACGCGAGGTGATACGGCGGCTGCGGCATCGGAGCGCATGCACCGGCGAACAGCAGCGCCGCCACCGCCGCGGCCGCCGCCACTCGCCTGATCGCTCGACCCGCGATCACGAGCCCAGCGGGCCCGGCCGCTCGACCAGACGATCGCCGGCCATCGATGCTGACGTATTCATGGTGGCGTCTGCCATGATAGCAGCGCGATAATGCCAGCCATGCAAATGGAGCTGTGGCGCCACATGTTCGTGCTGGGTCTGCCGATTGTCGAGAAAATCGCGCGGCCGATCCTGGTATATGCGTTTCTGATTGTCGGCCTCCGGCTCGCGGGGAAGCGGGAGCTGGCTCAGCTCAACCCTTTCGATCTGGTCGTCCTGCTCACGCTCTCGAACACCGTCCAGAACGCGATCATCGGTGACGACAACAGCGTGACCGGCGGCCTCATCGGCGCCACGACCCTGCTGGTTGTCAACTATGTCCTGGTCCGGTTCGTGTCGAATCACGAGTCGCTCGAACACTTCATCGAAGGTGACCCGGATATGCTGATCGAACGCGGCGTGATCAAGTACGACTGTCTGAAAAAGGAAGCGATCACGATCGGCGAGCTCCTCGGCGCCGCACACAAGCAGGGCTTTGCCTCGCTCGACGAGATCGAGTGCGCGGTGCTCGAGCCGAGCGGCAGCATCTGCTTCTTCGGCAAGAAGCCCGCACCCGATACCTTGCGGCACGACGAGATCATGAGTCGACTCGATCAGATGGCGGCGCAGCTGGCGGCGCTCAGAGCGTGATGACCACGTACCGGAGACCGGGGAGAACGCAAAGTACTCAAAGGATGCTGTTCGCCGTGTTCTTCGCCGTGGTTTCCGCGGGTTCTGCGTGGATCGTCGTGGCCCAGGCACGGCCGCGCGCGCGTGACCTCGGCATCGTCGTCGGGATCTACCCGAGCGGGCCGGGCAATGCCATCACCGACGTCGACGGCGTGCGGGTCGGGCACACGACCATCGTCGAGGGCGATCGCGTCAGGACCGGGGTCACGGCGATCGTGCCGCACGGCGGCAACGTGTTCCAGGACAAGGTCGCCGGCGCGGTGTTCGTCGGCAACGCCTTCGGGAAGCTGGCCGGGTCGACCCAGGTCAACGAGCTGGGAACGATCGAGACACCGATTGTCCTGACCAACACGCTCGGCGTTGGCACGGCCATGGACGCGGTCGTCCGCTACACGATCGCGCAGCCGGGCAACGAAAAGGTCCGGTCGGTCAACGCGCTGGTTGGCGAGACCAACGACGGCGGTCTCAACGACATCCGCGGGCTGCACGTGACGCGCGAGCACGTGATCGCCGCGATGACCGGAGCGACGGCTGGCCCGGTGGCGGAAGGGACGGTCGGCGCCGGCACCGGCACGATCAACTACGGGTGGAAGGGAGGCATCGGCACCTCATCGCGCCGCGTCGCCCAGAACCCCGCCGAAGGCCGAGGAGCTCAGGCTCGACGAGAGTACACGGTTGGCGTCCTGGCCCAGACCAACTTCGGCGGCAACCTCACGATCGCGGGCGTGCCGATCTTCCGCAGCCTCCAGCCGCCGCGCGCCCGGGACGCCGCCGTCGACAACCGTGACCGGCTCGCGGCTCCCTTCACCGGCTCCGGAAGCCTCGACGGGCGAGCGCCGGAGGACGGGTCGTGCATGCTCGTGGTCGCGACCGACGCGCCGCTTGACGCGCGCGACCTGCGGCGGCTCGCGGCGCGCGCGATCTTCGGCCTCGCCCGCACCGGATCTTCCTACAGCAACGGCAGCGGGGACTTTGCGATCGCCTTCTCGACCTCGACCGAAATGCGCGCCCGATTCAACGAAACGACGACGCGCGCGCGCACCGTGTTGCCGCCCGACGCAACGTCTCCGTTGTTCGAGGCCGCGCTCGAGGCGACGGAAGAAGCCGTCTACAACGCTTTGTTCAAGGCGACCACGGTCCGATCGGCCATCGGCACGGCCGAGGCGATCCCGATAGAGCGGGTGCGTGAGCTGCTGAAGCGTGACTGACGACGAACGACTGACGACTGACGACCAACGACTAATGAATATCTATCTGGCCTGTACCGTTCGCGGCGACCGCGGCGGCCTGCTCGCGGGACGCGCCATCTGCGAGCAGCTGCAGCAGCGCGGCCACCGCGTGCTCACCACGCATCTGCTCGCCGACAACGTCGACTCGGCGGAGTCGCAGATCACCGAAACCCAGGTCTTCCGGCGCGATCTCGAGTGGCTGGCGGCGTGCGATGTGCTCGTTGCCGAGGCCTCGGGCTCCAGCTACGGCGTCGGATTCGAAGTCGGCTACGTGCTGGGTCGCGCGGAGACGACCGGCCAGCGTGTGATCTTGCTCTATGACAGAGCCCGCCGCGACAAGGTCTCGCGCCTCATCACCGGCAACGACGACGTCGCCTGCACGACCTTCGGCTACGGATCGATCGACGAGCTGACCGCGTTCATCGACAAGACGCTCGGCTGATCCGTCGCCACGCGGCGGTGGATCATGGACGAGGCGCAGAAATCGAGTTACGATCCCTGACTCTTGGCCACCAACGTCCCGACCCGGCGCATTACCCTCTCGGCGATCCGCGACGCGGCCGGTGCCGTCTACGACGCCGCCATTCGTACGCCGCTGATCCGCGTCGAGCTGCCGACCACGGCCACTGGACCGGCGGAGATCTACCTCAAGCTCGAGGCGCTGCAGCCGATCGGCTCCTTCAAGATCCGCGGCGCCTATAACGTCATCCGGCAGCTGACGCCGGCACAGTTGAGAGACGGCGTCTGGACGGTAAGCGCCGGCAACGCCGCACAGGGCGTGGCCTTCGCCGCGCGCAAGGCGGGCGCGCGCTGCTCGGTGATGGTGATGGACACCGCCCCCGAGACGAAGATCCGCGCCATCGAGCGGCTCGGCGCCTCGATCGCCCGCGCCAGCTACGACGAGTGCTGGAAGACGGTCGAATCGCACCGCTCCGATCGCATGACCGGACACTTCGTCCACCCGTTCGACGACGACCGCTTCATCGCCGGGAACGCGACCGCCGGTCTCGAAATCCTGGAAGACCTGCCTGACGTCGACGCCATCGTCGCGCCCCTCGGCGGTGGCGGCCTCCTCGCCGGCCTGGCCGCGGCGACAACCGAGCTGAAGCCCGACACCCGGGTCTACGCCGCGGAACCGGAAACGGCGGCGCCGCTGGCGGCGTCGCTGGCGGCCGGCCGCCCGCTGTACTTCGAAGACTGGAAAGCGTCGTTCGTCGACGGCGCCGGCGGCAAGTCGGTGCTGGCGACGATGTGGCCCCTGCTCGCGCCGCTCTCCGGCTCGATCGTCGTGTCGTTGAACGAGGTCGCCGCGGCGATGAAGCTGGTCGCCGAGCGGGCGCGCGTGATTGCGGAAGGGGCTGCCGGCTGCGCCATCGCGGCCGCGCTCAGCGGGCGCGCCGGCCCTGGGAAAATCGTCGCCGTCGTGTCCGGCGGCAACATCGACCTCGCCAAGTTCGCTTCCCTCATCGGCGCATGTGACCCATGATTCCAGACAGCACCCACCGTGCTCTCCCCGAACGTATCGCTCGACTCGACGATCTCGCCGGCGACCTGTGGTGGAGTTGGCACGCCGAAGCACGGATGGTCTTCCGTCGCCTCGACTACGCGGTCTGGCGCGCGACCGCGCACAACCCCGAGCGCATGCTGCAGCTGATCACCCACGACAAGCTCCAGCAGGCGGCCACCGACCCGGTGTTTCTCGAGATCTACGATCACGCCATCACCGCGCTTGACGCGGCGCGCGCCGCGCACAATACCTGGTGGACCAACACGATGCCGCATCTGGGCGGCCACACGATCGCCTACTTCTCAGCCGAGTTCGCGCTCCACCAGTCGCTGCCGATCTACGCCGGCGGCCTCGGCGTGCTCGCCGGCGATCACTGCAAGGAAGCGAGCGACCTCGGCGTCCCGCTCATCGGTGTCGGCTTCATGTACCCGCAGGGTTACTTCCACCAGCACATCTCCGCCGACGGCTGGCAGGAAGAGAGTTACGAACGTCTGAACTGGGCCGACGCCCCGATCGAGCCGGCGCTGACGCCCGACGGCAAGCCGTGCATCACCGCGGTACCGCTCGGCGATCGATCGGTCCTGGTCGCGGTCTGGCGGGTCCAGCTGGGGCGAGTGACCCTCTACCTGCTCGACACCAGCCTGGAAGAGAACGCGCCGTGGGACCGCGAGCTCTCGGCCCGCCTCTACGGCGGCGACCGCGAAACGCGCATCCAGCAGGAAATCATCCTAGGCGTCGGCGGCGTCCGCGCCCTGAAGATGCTGGGCATCGAGCCGGGCGTGTTCCATCTGAACGAGGGCCACGCCGGCTTCGTCGTGCTGCAGCGCATCCGCGATCTGATC
>DATASG010000122.1:0-5693 GCA_036269295.1 Vicinamibacterales bacterium
CTCAAGGCTCAACTCGCAATTCTCGAGGCTCAACTCGCTCCTGAGAGTTGCGAGCCGGCAGTTGAGACACGTATGAAATGTCCGTACTGCGCGCACCTCGGCGACAAGGTGGTCGACTCGCGGGAATCGAAAGAGGGCGAAGTCATCCGCCGGCGCCGCGAGTGCCTCGATTGCGGCAAGCGATTCACCAGCTACGAGCGGATCGACGAGATCCCGTACATGGTGGTGAAGAAGGACGGCACCCGCGAGCGGTTCTCACGCGAGAAGCTGATCGGCGGCCTGCTCAAGGCGTGCGAAAAGCGGCCGGTGTCCGTCGCGGCGCTCGAGGGCGTGGCCGATCGGGTCGAAGCGACGCTGCAAGAACGGCCGGAGAAGGAAATCACCACCGCCGACGTGGGATCGTTCGTGATGGAGGAGCTCAAGAAGCTCGACAAGGTGGCCTACGTCCGCTTCGCCTCGGTCTATCGGCACTTCCGCGACATCAACGAATTTGCCGAAGAGCTCAAGCAGCTGCTGAACCCGAAGGAATAGGCGATGAGACGGTTTGCCTTCGTGTTTCTGGCGGCGCTCGTGATGAGGTCGGCGGTCGTCGGGCACGCCGCCGACGGCGACCCCGATCTCACCGTCACGCCGATCGCCCGTGACGGCCAGGTCGTGGTGTCGTTCGATCTCAGCGATGGCTACACGCCGGAAGTGCGCGACGCGATCCACAGCGGGCTGTTGACCACGTTCTCCTACGAGCTCGACCTGCGCCGGGGGGCGCTGCTGTTCGATCGCACGGTCGCTTCGGTTACCGTCTCGGCGGTGGTCCGGTTCGACAACCTGACGCGACGCTACCAGATGTGGCGGACGGTGGACGGCCGGGTCGAGGACGCGCGGCCGACCGAGGATCAAAACGCGGTCCGCGTCTGGATGACACATTTCGAGCGCGTGCCGCTGTCGGCGACGGCAGCGCTCGAGGCCAACGGCGAGTACTACGTGCGCGTCCGTGCGCACACCCGGCCGCACAACGCGTGGTGGTTCTGGCCGTGGGGCGGCACGGCGCTCGGGCAGGCGAAGTTTACGTTCGTTCAGTAGGGGCTCGGGACTTGGGGCCAGGGGCTAGCTGATGCCGGCAACAGTCACCTCGATCACGCCGAGACGGGCGAGCCGGCCGGGCGGCCAGGCGGCGCCGCCGCGGCGGCCGTTCCGCGACAACCCGCGGCTGATCCTGGCCGGCATCGGGGTGCTGCTGGTGGTCCTGGTGGCGCTGCTCGCAATCGCCAACGGCACCTCGCAGTTCTCGCCGGACTTCCTCAGCGAGTTCGTCCTCTACGGGCTATCGGCGGCCGATCTGACGATGCTGGCGGCGCTGGTCTTCGTGCTGGCGCGCAACATCGTGAAGCTGATCGTCGAGCGGCGCAAGGCGCTGCCGTTCGCGCGCTTCCGCGCCAAGCTGGTGGCGCTGCTGCTCGGCATGACGCTGGTGCCGACGGTACTGGTGCTGATCGTCGGCAGCGAGCTGATTCGCACCAACATCGACCGCTGGTTCAACGCACCGATGGCGGACATCTTGTCATCGGCGAACCAGATCGCGAGCGACTACTACCACGAGCAGCAGATGCTCGCGAGCGATCACGCCAGCCGGCTGGCGCGGACGCTGGCCGGAATCGATCTCGCCAACACCGACGTCCGTCCGATCCGCGATCTGCTGGCGCCGGACGTGACGCTGCAACGCGTGCAGATGGTGGAGGTCTACCGGGTGGTGCCGTCCGCGGGGTCGCTGCCCAGCCTGGAGCCGGTGATCGACGTCGCGGCGCCGTCGTTGCCGCGCGGTCACAGCCGCGCCGCGGTGGATCGACTGGCGGCGCAGGCGCTGGCGGGATCGGCCGAGGCGCGGGCGATCGAAACGCTCGGCGCCGCGGGCGACCTGCTGCACGCGGCCGCCGTCATCCGCAGCAAGGACGGCAAGCCGTCCGGCGTGGTGGTGGCGACGGCGTACCTGACCGGCGATCTGGCGGCACGATCGCGCCGCATGACCAAGGCATTCGAGGACTACAACCAGCTGCGGGTGCTGAAGCGGCCGCTCACCGGCCTGTACCTGTCCTTCTTCCTGATGGTCACGCTGCTGATTCTGTTCGGCGCGACCTGGATGGGATCGTATCTGGCCAAGCGGATCACGCGTCCGGTGCTGATGTTATCGGCGGCCGCCCGTGAAATCGGCGCCGGCCGTCTCGATCAGCGGGTTGAGCCGGAGAGCAACGACGAATTCGGATCGCTGGTGGAGGCGTTCAACTCGATGGCGCGCGAGCTGGCCGCGGGGCGCCGCAAGGTGGATCGCGGCACGATTCAGCTGGAGCGCAAACACGGCGAGGTCGAGGGGCGGCGCCGCTATATCGAGACGATTCTCGAGCGCATCGCGACCGGGGTCGTGTCGGTCGATGCGGCGGGCGCGATCACGACCATCAACACCGCCGCGGCGCGGCTGCTCAGCCTCGACCGGCAGATCGTAGGACAGCCGGCGATGGCGGTCTTCGACCGCGCCGATCTGCAGCCGCTGGGGGCGCTGCTCGCGGGGGCGGGAAGTCCCGGCCGCGGCGTCCCGCCGACGCACGAGATCGCCCTGGCGCGCGAGGGACAGGAACTGCACCTGGCCGCGGTGGCGACCGCCCTGGTTGCCGAGAGCGGCGCCTCGGAAGGCGTCGTGCTCGTGCTCGACGACGTGACGCCGCTGATTCGGGCGCAGAAGGTGGCGGCGTGGCGCGAGGTCGCGCGGCGGCTGGCGCACGAGATCAAGAATCCGCTGACGCCGATTCAGCTCTCCGCCGAGCGGCTGCGGCGACATTTCTCCGCTGCGCCGCTGCCGACCCGGGCGCTGGTGGACGAATGTACCACCACCATCATCGGCGAAGTGGAGTCGCTGAAGGGGCTGGTCGACGAGTTCTCGCAGTTCGCGCGGATGCCCTCGCCGCGCACGGTGCCGACCGATCTCGCGCAGCTCATCACCGATACGGTGGCGCTCTACAACGGGATCTTCACCGATGTGCGGATCGATCAGCGCTTCGCGCCCGGCGTGCCGCTCGTCCGGCTCGACCCGGAGCAGATCCGGCGGGTGATCATCAACCTGATGGACAATTCGATCGAGGCGATGGAGCGCCGCGGGCAGATCGTCGTCGAAACCCAGCTCGACGCCGCCAACAGCGTCGTCCGAGTGGTCGTGGCGGACGACGGTCCGGGGATTCCGGTCGGCGAGCGCGAGAAGCTGTTCCTGCCGTACTACTCGACCAAGCGGCGGGGCAGCGGCCTCGGCCTGGCGATTGTGCGCCGCATCATCGCCGAGCACGGCGGCAGCATCGACGTCGGCGACAACACCCCGAGAGGGACACGGTTTACAATCGAGCTACCGTGTTGATGAAGAACAAACTGCGGCGCACGCCCAGACCGCAGAGATCTCGCTCTTCCGGATCGTGCCGGCCTCTATGAAGCCGACCATTCTGATCGTGGACGACGAGCCGGGCGTGCGCACCTCGCTGAGCGGCGTGCTGCGCGACGAAGGCTACAGTGTCGACGCAGTACCGAGCGGCGAGGACTGCCTCGAGCGTGTGACCCGCGCCGCCTTCGACCTGATCGTGCTCGACGTCTGGCTGCCGGGGATGGACGGCCTGGCGACGCTGGCGCGCCTGCGGGAGCGGCAGGTGGACGCCCAGATCGTGCTGATCTCCGGGCACGGCAACATCGAGTCTGCGGTGCGGGCGATCAAGATGGGCGCCTTCGATTTCGTCGAGAAACCGCTGTCGCTCGAGAAGACCGTTCTCGTGATCCGCAACGCCTTGCACCAGCGCCGCCTCGAAGCCGAGAACCGGGCGCTGCGCGCCCGCGTGGATCGGCATCAGACGATGATCGGCGAGAGCTACGCCATGCGCCAGCTTCGCGAACAGGTGGCGATGGCGGCACCGACCAATGGCCGCGTGCTCATTTACGGGGAGAACGGCACGGGCAAGGAGCTGGTGGCCCGCACCATCCACGGCCTCAGCCGGAGGCGCGCGGCGGCCTTCGTCGAGCTCAACTGCGCGGCGATTCCGGAAGAGTTGATCGAGAGCGAGCTGTTCGGCCACGTCCGCGGGGCCTTCACCGGCGCGGTGTCGGATCGTCGCGGCAAGTTCGAGGTCGCCGATGGCGGCACGATCTTCCTGGACGAGATTGCCGACATGAGCCTCAAGACGCAGGCCAAGGTCCTGCGGGTGCTGCAGGAGCAGGCGATGGAGGCGGTGGGCGGGTCGGCACGGATCAAGGTCGACGCCAGGGTGCTCGCCGCGACGAACAAGGATCTGCAGGCGGAGATTCGCGCGGGAAGGTTCCGCGAGGACCTGTACTTCCGCCTCAACGTGATCCCGATCTTCGTGCCGCCGCTTCGTGAGCGGCAGGAGGACATTCCGCTGCTCGCCGATCACTTCATGGCGGACTTCGCGCGCGAGTACGGCCGCCGCATCAAGGGCTTCGACGCCGGCGCCAGGTCCGTGCTCCAGCACTATCCGTGGCCGGGCAACGTGCGCGAGCTGCGGAACGTCATCGAGCGCCTGATGATCATGGTGCCTGGCGACGCCATCTCGGCGCCGGATCTCAGCTTCCTCGATCCGACCGCGCTGACGAGGACACCGGCGGCCGAGGTGCAGGGCGAGCGGCAGACCCTGCACGAGGCCCGCGATCAGTTCGAGCGCGACCTCATCCTGCGGACGCTGGCGGAGCAGCAGGGGAACATGTCGCGTACCGCGGATGTCCTGGGCGTGGAGCGGAGCAACCTCTACCGGAAAATGAAGGCGTTCGGGATCGCGCCGTCGCGGCGCGCGGACGAAGAGACTGAGGCAGTGTAGTCGTCAGTCGTTAGTCATCAACCTCAGCTTGTTCTCCAGCACCTGGTCTGCTTTGAACCCCTCCATCTGCAGATAGAACTCGGCCGCGGCGTTCAAGGCGGCTGAGGGTACGAGGCCCACGATCTCGCTCTCCAGAATCGCCACACCGTACCGATCAGCTTCGCGCTTGACGGTTTCGAACACGCGGAAGATGGGGGTCTTCTCGAAGTTCGTCAGGTTCATCGACACCTGCACGATGCCGCGCTCCTCGAGCTTGATGCCCATCGCCTTGACGTAGCGGTAGCCGCCGCTGCTGTGGCGGATGGCGGCGGCGATCTTTTTCGCCACGTCGAGGCGAGAGGTCGCCAGGTTGATGTTGTAGGCGATGAGCGGCATTCGCGCGCCAATCACCGCGGCGCCGGCGCTGACGTGCGGCGCTTCAGGGCCGAAGTCCGGCCTCCAACCCGCCGTCGCCATCTTCGCTGCGAGCCCCTCGAACTCGCCCCGCCGGATATCCTCGAGGTTCTTACGGATGGGGTTCGTCGACGCTTCCTCATACAGGTAGACCGGCAGCTGGAAGCGCGCGGCGACTTCGGCGCCGACTTTTCGGGCGAGCGCCACGCAGTCGGCCATCGTGACGCCCTCGATCGGCACGAACGGGACCACGTCGACGGCGCCCAGGCGCGGGTGCTCGCCGCGGTGGGTGCGGAGATCGACGTCGGCGACGGCGCGCTCGAACAGCGCCAGCACCGCGCGCTCGACGCCCGCGGCGTCGCCCACCAGCGTGAACACCGATCGGTTGTGCGACGGATCGGAGGAGTGATCGAGCAGCCGGACGCCCTCGACGGCGCGGATCGCGGCGGC
>DATASG010000123.1:0-3181 GCA_036269295.1 Vicinamibacterales bacterium
ACGTCAAGACGCTGAAGGTGGGCTACATCAAGGAGTCGTTCGACGAGCTGACCAACGCGGCGGCGAAGAGGAACGCCGCGGCGGCGCTCGAGACGCTGCGGTCGATCGGCGTTGCGACGTTCGTGCCGGTCACCGTCCCGGAAATGGCGATGAACCTCGGCGGCCTCGGCGTGGAGGCGACCGTGTTCTTCGACGAACTGGCGCGCGCCGGGCGCATGAAGGAGGCACGCGGCGGCGGCCGGCCCAACGGCCGGCTGATCCCGGCGGTGGAGTACCTGCAGTCGCAGCGCGTCCGCATGATGATGATGACCGCGCTGGCCGAAGCCACCTCCCACGTCGACGCCTACCTCGTCGCCTCGAACAACAACGGGATGGGCGGACCCGGCGGGAGCGGCGGCGGCCGCGGCGCCGCGGAGGCGCCGGCGGCGGAGCCGCAGCGCCCGCAGACGCCGGCGCAGCGGCATTTCACCATGGCGAACCTGGCGTGCTACCCGGCGATCAACGTGCCGAACGGGTTCAGCGAAACCGGCAGCCCGACCAACATGACGATCTTCGCGCAGCCGTATCGCGAGATGGAGATCCTGGCGCTGGCGAAGGCGTTTCAGGATGCGACCAGGTTTCACCTCGCGCGTCCCACCCGCCTGGACGGCTGACGACGCCGCCACCCATGACCGACTGGAGCAGACCGCCCTACCTTCACCGGACGAGAAGATATTTGCGCTGCGGGCACGGTCGATTGCGACGCGCCGGCGCGATCGGCTGGAGGTCTTAGCGGCTCGGCGGTATCTTCGGCACGAGCCCAAGGATCTTGCCGGCGTTGCCGTCGGTGAGCACATAGATCGCGCCGTCGGGTCCCTGGACCACATCGCGAACTCGGGCGTTGAGCTCGGTCAGCAGCCGCTCCTCGGCGACGACGCGATCGTCTTTCAGGACCAGACGCACGAGCGATTTCCCGGCAAGAGCCGACACGAACAGATCACCCTGCCAAGCCGGGAACAGGGTGCCGCTGTAGAACGCGATCCCGGCCGGGGCGATGTCCGGCGTCCAGAAATAGACCGGCTGCTCCATCCCGTCCTGCGCGGTCTTGTCGCCGTTGATCGGCTTGCCGCTGTAGTCGCGGCCGTAGCCGATGATCGGGAACCCGTAGTTCCTGCCCTTCGCGATGGCGTTGATCTCGTCGCCGCCGCGCGGTCCGTGCTCGCTCAGCCAGAGCTGACCGGTCCGTGGATTCAGGGCAAGGCCCTGGACGTCGCGGAGCCCCAACGCGTAGATCTCGGGACGCGCATCGGCACGGCCGGCGAAGGGGTTGTCGTTGGCGATCGAGCCGTCGGCGTTGATCCGCAGCACCTTGCCCATCCTGCTCGTGAGCTGCTGCGGCTGTGGCCAATCCGCGACGTTGATGCCAACGCCGGACGGAACCGTCGAGGTGATGAGCAGCGTCCCGTCCGGCGCCTGAATCAGCCGTCCGCCGGTGCCTTCCGCGTTCAGCAGCACCTTCACGTCCTCGAGCGCCCGTTCGTCGGAAGGCAGCGTGGCGCTCGCGACCATCAGCACCCCGGGACTGCGAGGCAGCGCCGCCAGGTTCGATCCCTCCGGCAGCACGGTGTAGGTGAGGAAGATCCTGCGGTTCGACGAGAAGGCGCGATCGGGAACGACCTCGAACAGGCCCTGTCCCATGGCCCAGAGATCGGCCGGCATCCCTTCCAGCGGCTCCGAGACGCTGCCGTTGGCCGCGACAATCCTGATCCGGCCGGGACGCTCGCCGACGATCATCCGGCCGTCGGGCAGGAAGTGGAAGCAGAAGGCGCCGGACAGTCCTTCGGCCACGGTCTCGACCTCGTAGGGCGCGACCTTCGACGGGTGCGGCGCGCGCGTCTGCCCGAGCCACTGTGGGATCGGCGCGTATCCATCGGGGGCGGCGCTGCCGTCTTCAGGCCGTGGCGGTCCCGGTGCCGGAGCAGGTGGGCGTGGAATCGCGGCCGGCGCCTGGCGCGTCTCGCTCGCGAGCGCCAAGGCGGTCGTCGCCCAGCCGGTCGCGGCCGCCGACACCCATTGATTGACACCGTAGGGAAACCCGCTCTCGAAGTAGGCCTGAATAGGCACCGAGCGCGTTTCGACGATCCAGGATCCGTCCTCGATCTGCGTACGCAGCAGGTACTCGAGCCCCCTGCGGTAGGCGCCGCCGCCGACCGCCGCCGCACCGCTCTCTCCCAAGGCGACGAGCGCTTCACCCGTCGCGTAGGCGTCGCTCGCCATCGACTCGAGCTGCGCCCATCCGCCGTCATCGTGCTGAATCGCGAGCAGGTCACGCTCCGCGGCTGAGATGACGTCGGCTGAGGCGCCGGCCCAGTGCAGCCCGAGCAGGCGGAAGGCGCGCTCTTCTGTGACGGTGGCCGTCGCGATGGTCAGCCAGGCGCGCGCGCGATCGACGGCCTGGGCGTATTCCGCACGCTGAGAGGGCGGTGCAAAGATCTGCAGCGCCCGCATCGACACCGCCGTCACCTCGATGTCGTTTGACTCGATCGGCGGTCGGATGGTGTTGACCGGCCAGTGTCCGTCCCTGGCCTGGCGGCGCCTCAGCCACCTGGCCTGGGCGTCGGTCGCGGCATCCGGCGGGTAACCGTCCGCCGCGAGGCCGAGCAGGAGATAGCTGATGGTATCGGCCCCGCCGGCGATCGGCACGTTCTGCACGGTCCGCTCGCGCCATGATTCGAGGTAGGTGCCGATCGTGCTCGCTTGTTTTTTCGCGGTCGCTTCGTTCACGGGGTAGCCGTGCGCACGTGCCGCGGTGACCGCCATCGAGACCAGGCTGTTGTGATGACAGGAGACGCAGCCGGTCTGATTGATGAACGTGACGCCGATGTCCTGAAGCAGCGGCAGACTGCGTTCGACGGCGGCGCGGATGGCGGTTGGCGTCGCGGCGATGGCGCCGATCGGTGTCGGCCTTGCCGATCGGCCCGGATCGTAGCGCGGGGCGGTCGACGCGGCGCCGGGCGGCGGCGGCACGCGCGGCAGCGGTCCTCCTGAGACCCCGGCCAGGCCGGCGCAGGCCACGCAGTTCGTGCGAAGGAAGGCGGCCGATGGCGCGCCGGCGCTTTTCAGGCTGGCGCCGTACTCGAGCAGGGCGCCGAACATCTCCGCATCGTCCACACGCGCCGCCTCGCGAAGCGGCGAGGCCTCG
>DATASG010000124.1:0-11817 GCA_036269295.1 Vicinamibacterales bacterium
CGGGGGCGTTCGGCGGGTGGACCGCGCTCTATCTGCGGGAAATGGGTCACACCGTCGCCCTGATCGACCAGTACGGGCCGGGAAATTCGCGCGCGACCTCGGGCGGTGAGTCACGCCAGATTCGCGCCGTCTACGGGGAACGCGAGATCTACACCAAGTGGGTGCTGCAGGCGTTCGAACGTTGGCAGGCGCGAGAGGCGGAGTGGGGCAAGAAGCTGTTTTTCCGCACCGGTCAGCTATCTCTGGCAACCGAGTGGACCAAGGAGCTCATCGAGACGCGGAAGGTGTTCGATCGGCTCGGCGTCAAATACGAGGTGGTGAAACCCGACGACCTGGAGCGGTTGTACCCACAGATGAACACACGCGGCATCACCGTCGCCCTGTCCACTCCGAGCACCGGCGTGTTGAAGGCGCGCGAGGGCTGCGTCGCGGTGGCGCAGGCGTTCGAGAAAAAGGGGGGACGGATCGTCACCGCCAAAGTGGAGCTCGGGCAGCGCAGCGGCGGCGCGCTGCAGGACGTGGCGCTCTCGACCGGCCAGCGCATTGCCGGGCAGACATTCGTATTCGCGTGCGGCCCGTGGCTGCCGAAGGTGTTCCCGTCAGTGATGAAGAACAAACTCGCCACGCCGCGGCGCGCGGTCTTCTTCTACGGCACACCGCCTGGCGACGAGCGTTTCGCTTATCCGAACTTTCCGACCTGGTCGGTGGACAACGCCTACGGCTTCCCGAGCATCGAGGGCCGGGGATTCAAGGTGGTGCCGACGTTCGAGCGCGAGCTCGTTGATCCCGACACGCAGGAGCATTCGCTGACGGCGGACGAGCTGAGGAAAGGGCGCGCATTCGCGGACAAGTGGTTTCCGGCGCTGGCGAAGCAGCCGCTGGTCGACAGCAGGATCTGCCAGCGCGAAGACAGCGTCGACGATCATTTCATCGTCCAGCCTCACCCGGAGATGGGCAACGTCTGGCTGGTGGGCGGGGGATCAGGCCACGGCTACAAGCACGGGATCATGCTCGGCGACTACGTCGCCAAGCGCGTCGTCGGGGCGGACAAGAACCCCGAGCTCGCGGCGACCTTCGCGCTGAAGGCTGGGACGTTCTAAGCGCCGGATCTAGCGCAGCTTCGCCGTCCGCCCCTTGATCGTGGCGGCGAGCGCCTTGAACCGTTCCGCGTCGCGGCCCGACGCTGCGCCGGCGTCGGCGTCGAGCAACACCGCGACGGCGTCGAGCTGGTCGAGAGCGGCGGCGGCGCCGCGCTCCTTGCCGGTGTGGAGACTGTCGGCGCGATCGATCGCCGCCTTCACCGCCTTGGCGTGCTCTGGCTGAATGCTCCTGCTGCGGTTGAGTTGATCCAGGTACGCGCGGGCCACCGGCATGGCCGCCGGCCAGACGATCTTCTGCTGCTCCTGCGTGTTGAGCTCCTCGCTGCGGACCATCATCGCCGCGTCGAGCTCGTTCTGGGTCAGGTACTCGCTCGGGAGCAGGCTGAAGATGTCGATGCCGCGCGCAATCTCGGAGCCGTAGATGTTGCCGTTGTACCAATACGCGGACCAGTAGCCGCCGAGCATCAGGTTCTTGGCGTCGATCGGGCCGCGATCGAAGAACGCGATCTCGACGGGCGTGGTCGAATCGGTGAAATCGAAAACCGAGACGCCGCCCTGATACCACGCCTGCACCATGATGTCGCGCCCGGGCACCGGGATCAGCGAGCCGTTGTGGGCGACGCAGTTCTCCTGCTCGGTCTGCGGCGCCAGCATCTTGTAGTAGCCCTTGAACACCAGCTTCCGGTCGACGATGTCGAAGATGGCGTCGGCGCCCCAGTTCGGCAGGTCGGTCGCACGGCAGCGCGGCCGTGCGCCGCCGCCCCACTCGTCGGTGAAGATCACCTTGGTGCCGTCGTTGTTGAAGGTAGCCGAGTGCCAGTAGGCGAAGTTCTTGTCCGAGGCGTGATCGAGGCGCACCGGGTTCTTCGGGTCGTGGATGTCGAGCAGGATGCCGTTGCCCGAGCAGGCGCCGGCGGCGAGGCCGACTTCCGGGAACACGGTGATGTCGTGGCACTGGTTGGTCACGCTCATCTTCTGGGTGCCGGGGCCGCTGTCGCCGCCCTTGTTGAGGCCGGCCATGTTGCCGGTCGCGAGGTCGGCGAAAATGCGCGGCCGGTTGATGATCCTGGCGTTCTGCGGCGCGGCGATCGGCACCTGGATGACGTCGATGCTGAACAGCGCGGTGTTGGGATCCTTGTCGGGATCGAGGTTGGAACAGCCGGCGAGCTCCTCGCTCGATCGGACGCCGCTGGTGCCGGACCCGTAGACATACAGGTTCTCCCTGTCGTTCGGATCGGTGACCAGCGTATGGGTATGCGATCCGCGGCAGGTCTGGACGGCGGCGACCTGCTTCGGCTTGTTCAGGTCGGTGATGTCGAAGATGCGCACGCCACGGAAGCGCTCGGCGCTGACCGGGGTCGAGACCCCCTGCGTCCCGCAGTCGAGCCGGCCGCGCGTCTGCTCCACCGACATGAAGAGCAGGTTGCCGTGGATGGAGATGTCTCCTTGTCCGCCCGGGCAGACGGCCGCGGCGGCCAGCTTCGGCCTGGTCGGACGCTCGATGTCGTAGGTGGTGAAGCCATGGAAGCTGCCCATGAAGACATGGTTGCCCTGGAACGCCAGGTCGGAGTTGGCGAAGCCGAGCATGTTCGCCTGCGCGACCGCCGCCGGCGAGGCGGGATCGGGCGGCGGCAGCGGCGGCAGGTTTGGATCGCGCTCGGGCGGAATCGGGGTGCCGCCGGGGTTGGCCGGATCGAAGAAGCCCTCCGGCTTCGGCAGGCTCGAGATCCTCTTCATGTTCCGGGCGGCCTCACCGGCGTCGTGAAGGCCGGCCTTGAGGCCGACGCGCGGATCGTTGGCATCCGCGGGGCGCTGCTGCGCGCCGCCCTCCAGCGCGAAGGCGACGATCGCAGCCGAGACACACAAACAGGTTGCGGCAACGGATTTCATTTCTGAAGCTCCTTGAGCATTGAACCCATGCGATCGATTTCCATGCGCTGATCGGCGTCCACGTCGGACGCGTAGGAAAAAATCTCCGGCGTCTGGCCGGCACCCTCGGTGGCGAACAGGTCGTGGACCATGGTGATGGCGCCCGAGTGATGCTTGATCATGCCCTCGAGGAAGAGGCGGTCGAACGCGGCACCGCTGGCGGCGCCCAGGCGCTCCATTTCCTCCGGGGTCAGCATGCCCGGCATCAGGGTGGCACCCATCATGTGGTGGGCGCCGGGATCCGGGATCTGCTGGCCGCGCGACTGCAGCCATTCCCGCATCATGTTCATCTCGTCCTTCTGCGACACGTCGATCCGCTGCGCCAGCTTCCGCACATCGTCGGAGGCGGAACGCGACGGCACCAGCGCCACCATCTCGACCGCCTGCGCGTGGTGGCCGATCATGCCCTGCATGAACTTGATGTCGGCGCCGGTGTACTGGACCTGCGAGAGATCGCTAGCTTCGGCGGCGGCGATGACGCGGCTCGGCTGACCGGGAGCGCCGGGCTGGACGATCTGGGGCTTCCCTTCGATCGGCGCGGCCGAGCGGCACGACACGGCGGCGCCGACGGTCAGGACGAGGAAGGCTTTCGGGTAACGCACTCGCCATATGATACACATCTATGGGCATACACGCCGAGTTGCCTGTCGCGCAGCTATCGCACCATGGTGTCGAGCAGACGTTGCAGCGCCTTGGCGGGATTGTCGGTGCGGCCGGTGTGCACGGGCGACATCTGGATGATGGTGCTGCGCGGCGACACCAGCCAGTGAAAGCGGTTGCGCTGCGGCAGCGCGCCGATCTCACCCGCCTCGGGACCGCCGCGACAGACGAGCGGGATCAGCTCGAGGTGGGCGCGGGTCGCGTCGACGTCGAGCGTCGGATCGAGGGCCAGCATCCTGGCCGGGTCGATCTCGATCCGCGCCTCCAGGAAATCGGCGGACGGACACGAGAGGATGACGCCGACGTTGATCAGCTCGCCGCGGTCGACCCGCGGCACGACGCGGATCATCGCGTAGTCGTAGGTCTGCTCACCTGGCACGGATAGCCTCCTCGACGAACGCCCGCGGCGGCGCCAGGCGCTCGACGAGGTAGCGGGCGTAGGTGGCGCGGTCGGGGGCGCCGTCTTCGAGCCAGCTGTCGGGGATCAGCCTGACGATGCCATCGATCAGGTCGGCGCTCAACGCATCGGCCATGCCGGCATCGACTCCGGCCAACGCCTGCGCCCTGGTCAGCAACACATGGTGCTTGATGAGCGTGAACGGATCGCGCGCGCGATCCGTCCTGGCCGCCCACTCAGGCGCGTGATGAAAGTAGAGGGTGGCGCCGTGATCGATGAGCCACAGCGTCCGGTGCCACATCAGCATGTTGGTGTTGCGCACGGTCCGGTCGACGTTGGTCACGTAGGCATCGAACCAGACAATGCGCGACGCGAGATCGCGGGCCGGCTTCTCGACCACCGGATCGAACATCACCGAAGACGGCAGGTAGTCGAGCGCGAGGTTGAGGCCGGCGCTGTCCCGGATGAGCGCGAAGATCTCGGGGTCCGGCTCGGTCCTCGCCAGATCAGGGTCGAGATCGGCGAACACGAGCTCGGGTACCGGCAGCCCGAGCGCCCGCGCGATCTCGCCGGAGACGAGCTCGGCGATCAGCGCCTTCGGGCCCTGCCCCGCACCGCGAAATTTCAGCACATACAAGCCGTCATCGTCCGCTTCGACGATCGCCGGCAGCGAACCGCCCTCCCGCAGCGGCGTGACGTAGCGCGTGACCCGAACCGTTCTCAGAGCACGGATAGGATAACTGACCGACTGGCCGGCGTGTGAGGGCCCGGTTAACATAGCGAGCCGATGCCGCGCCTGCTGACCGCTCACGATTACCGCACGCTCGCGCTCGCCGCGCTCGGCGGCGCGCTCGAGTTCTACGACTTCGTCATCTATGTCTTCCTGGCGCCGGTGATCGGCCGCCTGTTCTTCCCTGGCGACATGCCGGACTGGCTGCGGCTGCTGCAGACGTTCGGGATCTTCTCGGCCGGCTACCTGGCGCGGCCGCTGGGCGGGATCGTGATCGCGCACTTCGGCGATCTCCTCGGCCGCAAGCGAATGTTCACGCTGAGCATTTTCCTGATGGCGGTGCCGACGCTGGCGATCGGGCTGCTGCCCACCTATGTGAGCATCGGCATCGCCGCACCGCTGTTGCTGCTGCTGATGCGGATCCTTCAGGGCGTCGCGATCGGCGGCGAGGTGCCGGGGGCGTGGGTGTTCGTGGCGGAGCACGTGCCGGAGCCGCGTTTCGGCCTCGGCATCGGCACACTGACCGCCGGCCTGACGACGGGCATCCTGATCGGATCGTTGATGGCCGGCGCGATCAATTCCTTTTTCGGTCCGGCCGAGGTCACCGCCTTCGCCTGGCGCCTGCCGTTCATCGCCGGCGGCGCGTTCGGGCTGGTGTCGGTCTATCTACGGCGCTTCCTGGAAGAGACGCCGGTGTTCCAGGAGATGAAGGCGCGGCGCACGCTCGCGCGCGAGGTGCCGATCAGGACCGTTCTCAGGGAACATCTGCCCGAGACCCTGCTGTCGCTGGCGCTCACCTGGGTACTGACGGCCGCGATCGTGGTCGTGATTCTGTTCACTCCCACCTATCTGCAGCAGGTCTTTCACGTGCCTGCGCACTACGCGATCCAGGCCAACACCGGCGCGACGATCGCGTTCATCCTCGGCTGCCTGATCTTCGGATGGATCAGCGATCGCGCCGGCACGCGCGCCACGATGATCGCCGGCTTCGGCGGCCTGCTCGCCAGCAGCTACCTGTTCTATTCGTGGCTGCCCGACGCACCCGTCTTCCTCAACCTGACCTACGCTCTCACTGGCTTCTTCGTCGGATCGGTGACCACGGTGCCGATCGTCGCGCTGCGGTTGTTCCCGGCGCCGGTGCGGTTCTCCGGCCTCTCGTTTTCCTACAATGTCTCGTACGCCATCTTCGGCGGCCTGACGCCTGTGTTTCTCTCCTTGTGGCTGCGCACCAATTCGATGGCGCCGGCGTGCTATGTCGGCGGCCTCTCGATCCTGGGCATCGTGCTGGCGCTCGCGACCCGGTCCGATTCCTACAAGACCTGGACCGCGAATTCTGCGACACTGCAGCCGTGATTCGAGCGCTGACCGGCCGCAAGGAGTGGCAGTTCTTCAGCGTCCTGCCGAAGGCCGACCCGCTGCTGGCGATCGGCTGGTGGACCGTGCTCCTGCTGCGCGGTGTGCTGCCGGCGGTGTTCGCGATCGCGACCGGCCTGGTCGTCGCCGCGGTGCAGCACGCCGGCGTAGAAGGTGGCGGCATCACCCGACCACTCGAGCTGGTCGGCGCGGTGTTCGTGCTGCTGCAAGTCCTGACGCCCATCCACACCGCCTTGAGCAGCAATCTCGGCGATCGCACTGCGGCGTGGTTGTACGACCGGCTGACCGACGCCTGTGTGCGCCCGCCCGGCATGGGGCACCTCGAAGATCCGTCGCTGACGAGCGACCTCACCGTGGCGCGCGATTTCGATCTCGGCATGACCGGCCCGCCGCTCTCCTTCTCGATGGACTTCATCGCCGGCGGTATGGTCGAGATGATCGGCGGCATCGCCGCGGCGGCGCTGCTGTTCGGCTACTCCTGGTGGGCGCCGATCCTCCTTGCCGGCGCCTGGCTCTCGACCCAGTATCTGCTGCGCGAGAGCGGCGTCTGGTGGGATCGCAACACCCCTGAGGTCCTGGCGGCGCAACGCGACGCGGACTACACCTATCGGCTGGCCGTCGATCCGGGTCCAGCGAAGGAGCTGCGCCTCTTTGGCCTCGCCGGCTGGACGATCGCGCGCTTCGTCGAGCGCCGCACGCGGCTGCACACGCTGCAATACGAGGCGACACGGCTTCGCGAGAAGCCGATGGCGTGGAGCCTGCTGATCGTGCTGGCCGCCAACGTCGTCGTGTTCTGGTCGATGGCCGCGGCGGCGTCGAGTGGCCGGCTATCCCTGCCCGAGCTCGTGGTCTACGCGCAGGCTGCGGTCGGCGTCTCGCTGCTCGCATTCGGCGGCTTCTCCTGGGCGCTCGACGGCGCGTCGGCTCCGGTCGCGGCGGTCCTGCGTCTGGAAGGCGCGATGGCCTCTGCCGGCGCGCTCGCATCGGGCACGGCGCCCGCGGCCGGCCTTCCGGCGCGCGAGATCCGTTTTCGAGACGTCACGTTTGCGTACCCGTCGAGGGCGCTCGGGACAGGCCCCTCGAAAGCGCCCGGGGCAGACCCGCCGGCTCGGCCGGTACTCGAGCACTTCGACCTGACGATTCCGGCCGGCTCGTCGATCGCGATCGTCGGCCAGAACGGCGCCGGCAAGACGACGCTCGCCAAGCTGCTCTGCCGCCTCTACGACCCGCAGTCGGGCTCGATCGAGGCCGACGGCATCGACGTGCGCCTGATCGACGTTGCCGCGTGGCGGGCGCGGATCACCGCCGTCTTTCAGGATTTCATCCGCCTCGAGAAGCCGCTGCGCGAGAACGTCGCCCCGTCTGGCGCCTCGGACGAGGTCGTGCGCGCCGCGCTCGAGTCGGCCGGCGCGACCGGGCTGGCGGGCCTCGACACCATCCTCGCTCGCGGCTATGCCAACGGCACGGACCTGTCGGGCGGCCAATGGCAGCGCGTGGCGCTGGCGCGCGCGATGGCCGCCGTCGCGCTCGGCGCCGGCGTCGTCCTGCTGGACGAACCGACGGCTCAACTCGACGTGCGCGGCGAGGCCGAAATCTTCGAGCGTATTCTGGCCGCGACCCGCCAGTGCACGACGATCCTCATCTCGCACCGTTTCTCGACCGTGCGCCAGGCCGATCGCATCTGCGTCCTCGAGCAGGGCCGCGTCGTCGAGCTCGGGACGCACGACGAGTTGATGGCGCTCGGTGGACGATACCAGACGATGTTCGATCTGCAGGCGCAGCGGTTCAACGCCGCCGAGGACGAGGAAGGGAAGCAGTATGACGTCCTCGCCTGAAGCGCCGCTCGACGATCTGCCGCCGGCGCTGCCGTCGATGTGGCGCCTGTGCAAGCTGGGATACCAGCACGAGCCGGCGCTGATGCTGGTCTCGTTCGGGCTGTCGCTGCTCTCCGCGTTGCCGGATGCGCTGATCGCGGTCTGGCTCAAGCTGCTCGGCGACGGTCTGCTCGGCCACCGGCCGCGTCTGGTGCTGATCGCCGCGATCGGCATCGGGGTGTCGGCGACCGCGACCTGGTTCCTCCGCACCGTGAGCACGCGGCTGCAGCGCCGCTTCCGCGACAAGGTGACGATCGCGCTCGAATCGCACGTCGCGCGGCTGCTGGCGTCGATCGCGACCATCGCGCACCACGAGCGCCAGGACTATCTCGACCGCCTGTCGACGCTGCGCGACACGATCTTCGTCCTCGATCACATGTACATGTCGGTGTTCTCCACCGCCGGATGGATCCTGCGGCTCGCCGTCACCGTTGGGCTGCTGGCGTCGATCCACCCGGCGTTGGCGCTGCTGACGCTGTTCGCTCTGCCGACGGTGCTCACCTCGACCTGGCGCCCCGGCGTCGAGCGCGCGGCGCAGGAGCGTGGCGCGTCGTTCTCGCGGCTGGCGCGCCACCTGTTCACGTTGGCGACGACGGCGCCGGCGGGAAAGGAAGTGCGGGTGCTGGCGATCGGCGAGCGGCTGGCGGCGGGGCGCCGCGAGGCCTGGGAACGCTGGTACGGCCCGGTGGCGGCGGCGCGATGGGGATCGGCAGTATGGCACACGCTGGCGTGGGCGGTGTTCGGCATCGGCTACGTCGGCGCGATTGTGTTCGTGGTCACGCGCGCCGGCTCGACGCCGGGCGACGTGCTGCTCGTCCTGGCCGCCGGATCCCGTTTGTCGGCGTACATCGGCGCGACCGTCGGCGAGATCGGCTTCCTGCGCGGCGTGTGGATGCACGGCTCGCAGCGCCTCGCGTGGCTCGAGGACTACGCGGCGTCACTGACGGCGACGGCGGATCGATCGGTGCCGGCGCTTCTGCATACCGGCATCCGTCTCGATCGTGTCTCCTTCACCTATCCCGGCACCTCGCGCCTGGTCCTCGATGACGTCTCGATCTCGTTTCCCGCCGGGGCGGTGGTCGCGGTGGTCGGCGAGAACGGCGCCGGCAAGACGACGCTGGTCAAGCTGCTGGCAAAGATGTACGAGCCTTCATCCGGGTCGATCCTGATCGACGACACGCCGCTGGCGCGGGTGCCGGCGGACGCCTGGCGTTCGCGCCTCGCCGGCGCCTTCCAGGATTTCTTCCGGTTCGAGTTCCGCGCGCGGCACAGCATCGGCCTGGGCGACGTGCCGCGGATGGACTGCGAGGCGGCGGTGCTGAACGCGATCGATCGGGCGGGCGCGACCGACGTGCTCGCGCGCCTGCCGTCAGGGCTCGAAACGCAGCTGGGACCGACGTGGCCCGGCGGCGTGGAGCTGTCATTCGGTCAGTGGCAGAAGGTGGCGCTGGCACGCGGCTTCATGCGCGAGCAGCCGCTGCTGCTCGTGCTCGACGAGCCGACGGCGGCGCTCGACGCCGAGACGGAGCACGCGCTGTTCGAGCGCTACGCCGAGGCGGCGCGCGGCACGACCGGCGACGGGCGCATCACGATCCTGGTCTCGCACCGATTCTCCACCGTCCGGATGGCCAGCCTGATCGTCGTGCTCGATGGCGCGAAGGTGGTCGAGTCCGGGAGCCACGAGGAGCTGATGGCAAAAGGGGGTCAGTACTCGCAGCTGTACGGGATTCAGGCTGCTGCTTACAGAATTTAGAATTAGGAATTTGGAATTTGGAATTCGCGCCAGGGTCCGCAGCAAAACGCGCCGGCGCTCAAATCGCCGCCCAACGCGGGAGGGTGGATGCGGTGCCAGATTCGACCACCCTCCACGGGTCCGGGGTGTGCCGCCAGCGAGGGTCTGGAGTGGCCATCGGCCGCGGTTACGCCAGCGCGCGCTGCAGGGTCCAGAAGACCCCGACGAGGGCGATCGCGATCGACGCCGGCACGACGATGAAACGGCGATAGGTCGCGCGGTCGCGGCGCTGCCAGTAGGCGGAGGCAGCGAAGGCGACCGCAATCACCGTCAGCTGACCCGCTTCGACGCCGACGTTGAAGGTCACCAGGGCGGTGAGAAACGCCGGCCGCGGCAGCCCCAGATCGCGAAGCACACCGGCGAACCCCATGCCGTGCAGCAGCCCGAACGAGAACACCAGCGCCAGCCGCCATGGCTTCAGCTCGCTGACGATCAGGTTCTCGATCGCGACGTAGGCGATCGACAGCGCAATCATCGGCTCCACCACCTTCGCCGGCAGCGACACGATCCCATACATGGTCAGCGCCAGCGTGATCGAGTGGGCGATGGTGAAGGTGCTGACCTGCGCCACGATCGACTTCCATTTCGAGGTGAGCAGAAAGATGCCGGCGACGAACAGGACGTGATCGAAGCCGTGCGGCAGGATGTGGGTGAAGCCGAGGGCAAAATACTGCCAGCCGATCTCGGTGCCCGTCGGCTCCGGCAGCGGCGCCGACAGCGACACCGGCTCGCTCGGCGCACCGCCCACCACCCACTGTGTCTGCACCGGGCCGTCGCCGATCCGGGTGTTGAGCGCGTAGGTGCCGAGCGCAAGACCGTAGGTGAAGCTGAAATCCGAAGCGCCGGGAGGCACGGCGCCGCGGAGCCGGACCCTCGACGGCGCCTGCGCGAAGTCGTTGAACGCGGACGCCGGAATGTAGGCGAAGGCGGACGCCGCGGTGCGGCCGTCGAACGACACCGCGGCGCGCTCCAGGAACACGCTCGCGAGCGCGGCGATACGCCGGTCGCGCTCGTCTCGCGCCAGGTCGCGCGAGATCGTTCGCTGCCCGTAGGCCTCGAGCGCCGGCAGCAGCGCATCGGGATCGACGACGACGTCGATCTCGTAGGCCCCGTCGCGCAGCGAAGCCTGCACCTGGGTCTTGCCGATCTCGTGCGCGCCGGCGACGATCGCGAACAGCATCGCGACACAGAGCGTGATGATGACGATGAAGGCGTTCGGCTCGATCGCCGGCGGTGTGGATTTCATCGAGCGGCCGCCTGGCCCGCGGCGGCCTCGATGGCGCTGGCGTGGGCGCGGAAAGAACAACGGTCGTCGCACGAAACACCTCCGCCCCCTTCTACGGACGGGAGCGGAGGATGGATGTGTCGCAAGATCTATTTCTTCTCGCTTTGCGGTGTCGTCACGGCTTGCAGAGACAGCCTGATCTGCGTCACGTTCGCTCGGAGCTCGTCGACCAGCCCTCGATCGATGCTGATGGTCGGACCCTTGGTTCGCTGTTCGTCCACCGCGGTATCCAGCACTTTCTGAATCCGATCGAGCAGCGCGATTTCGTTGGTGTGATCGGACTCCATCGGCGACGGTTGAACCGCAGGCATGGCGGCGGCCGGCGTTTGCGCGGGCGCGACCGCCGGAGTCTGGGCTGGCGCGGGCGCCGGGGTCTGCGCCAGCACAGGCGCGGCCGAGCATACGACGGCGAGGAGCGCGGCCGGGGCGAGTTTCATAATGATCACGTCGTACCTCCTGCGAAACGGCTGAGCGGAACCGCTCAGCCTTCCATTCGAGGAGCAAGCTTGGTGCCGGAAACGCGACGTGAGGATTTCGTTATGAGCTCTACTTGCCGACCACCACGATCGAGAACGAGTCGGGCACCATGGTGCGCGCCGGCCCGCGGCCTCCGGGCGGCGGCGGCGTCGCCGGCGGAGGCGCGGCCAGATACTCCGCGCCGATCAGCAGCACGTGG
>DATASG010000125.1:0-9918 GCA_036269295.1 Vicinamibacterales bacterium
ATCCCTCGTCGGTGTCGCTGCGGACCGCGGCAGCCGCACTGCAGCGCGCGGCCGACGCGCCTGAGACCACGACGCGATCGGCCGCATTGGCGGCCGCGTCGGCCGCGGCGGCGGCCGAGGCGCGGCACGCCCAGGCCGGCGCGCCTCTCGCCTCGCCGTCGATTGCGCCGGCGCTTGCCGGAGCGTTCACGGACGCGATGAGGCGCGAGCGATGAAGCTACTGAGGCTCGCCGCGTGGGCGATCGCGATCGCCGGCGTCGTCGATCCGGCGATCGCGTTGTCGGGCGCGTCGCGAGCGCGATTGGCCATCGTCGTCACGCAGCCTTCGTCACCGGCGGCGGAAGCGGCGCGCGATCGGTTGACGCTCGATCTCTCGGCGTCCTACGACATCGTGCCGCAGGTCGTATCCGACGCGGCTGCGGCGATCGTGATCGGCGAGCGCTTTCCGGATGAATCGGTGCCAGACGCGATGCTGGTGTCGACGGTCAGCGCACCTGACGCTGTGGCACGGGGCGTGCGAATCGTTACCGTGCGGGCACCGTCTGTTGTGCCGGCCGCGACGCTGATCCATCTCGACGTCGATCTCGAGGCGTCACTGGTCGCGGGACATACGAGCGACGTCACCGCCAGCATCGCCGGCCTGGAAACCGGGCGGGTGTCACATCGATGGACGGCCAATCAAGAACGCTGGCATGCGAGCATCGACGCTGTCCCGGTCGGCGATCCGCCTTATGTGGTGCAGGTCGGCCTCCAGTCGGACACTGCCAGCATGGCGTCACCGATTGCGGCCGATGTCGCCGTCGACGTTCGCCGCACCCCGTTGCGCGTCGAGTTCTACGATCCGCGGCCGTCATGGGCGACGACCTTCCTGCGGCGAGCGCTCGAGGCGGACGCGCGATTTCAGGTCTCGACCCTCAGCTTCCCCTCGCGTGGCGTTTCCGCGCAGACGGGCGGCGCCGTGCCGCCGAGCGATCCTCGCCTCGACGCGTTCGACGTTGTCATCCTCGGCGGACTCGATCGCCTGTCGGCTGCTGAGGGAGGAGGCCTCGACCGTTACATCCGCGTCCGCGGTGGCACCCTGGTCGTGGTCCCGGACCAGCGCCTCGACGCCGGTCCCGCGCTCGAGCTGGTGCCCGGCGGCCTCCTGACGGAACGTCTACTCGAACAGCCTGCGACGCTGACCGTGACGCCGCCCGCAGGGTCACTGCTGGCGTCGGAGCTCCTGGTGATGCGGACCGTCCCGCCGGGCGTGGACGTGATCGCACGCGTGCCCGACGCCGATCCCGCCAAGGCCCTCCCGGTCATTGTCGCGGCGCCCCGAGGGCGTGGGCGGGTGCTGCTGTCGGGTGCGATGGACGCCTGGCGGTTTCGGGCGGCCGAGCGCGCCGCGTTCGATCGCTTCTGGCAGTCGGCCATCGCCGGCCTGGCGCTGGCGGTGGTGCCGCCAGTCGCGATCGGCGTCGATCCACCGTTGATTCGACCCGGCGAGCCGGGCACGGTTACGGTTCGCTTGCGCCCAGGCGACGTGACGGCGGTGAGCGCGATGATCGATGGCGATCAACCGGTTCGCCTGCTGCCCGATCCTGAGGCCGGCCTCTTCCGAGGGCGCTTCGTGGCGAAGCAGACGCCGGGCCTCTCAGCGATTGAAGTCCACGTCTCGGCAGCGCAGCCTCTGTCGGCGTCGCACCGGTTCGTGGTGAGTGCCCGTGCTCATCGTCTGGCAGCCAACGCTGCGCCGCTGGCGCTGCTGGCGTCCTCGCATCGAGGCATCGACGTGTCGCCAGACCGCATTCCCGAGTTGGAACGCTTCGTGCGCCGGGCCGTGGTCGGGCCGCGAGCGCGACAGATTCGGCACCCAATGCGATCCGCCTGGTGGATGCTACCGTTCGCCCTCGGTCTCTCGGCGGAATGGTGGCTGCGAAGACGTCGGGGTCTTCGGTGAATAGCGGATTGGGTAATCGGGTAATCTGATAATCGAACCTCCAAGACAATGACGCCGAATGATTTCCGCCGCATCGCGCTCGGCCTCCAGGGCGCGGTCGAGGGCGCGCATATGGCGCACCCCGACTTCCGCGCCAACGGCCGTATCTTCGCGACCATCGCGCCCGACACGAAATGGGGCATGGTCAAGCTGTCACCCGATCAGCAGCGCGAGTTCACGGCTGCACAACCCGGCACCTTCGTGCCCGCCAAGGGGGCGTGGGGGCGGAGGGGCTGCACCATGGTGCAGCTCGCGTCGGCCGACCGCGAGACGGTCGGCGAGGCGATGACCCTGGCCTGGCAGGGGACTGTGAAAGCGGCGACAGCGCACGCGAAAGGCAAGAAAGGGTCGAGGTGATGAGCTTCTTCGACAACTTCACCAACATCATCCTGGCCGTCGTCGGGCTGGTCGTCGTTTTCGCGCTCTTTGAGCGATCGCGCATCGTGTGGTTGGCCAAGCGTAAGCGCGAGCGCCAGGATCGCGCGCACCGCAAGGACATCCACAACCCCAATCTCTAGTCCTTCTTCAGCGGGGACGGGCCACTAGCGCCCGCCGCCCGGGCTGCCGATAACCCGACCGACAGATGCGCGCGTTCTTAAGGCCCCTGCCGCGGGCGATCACGCGGCCGATTTCGGTCCTGCTGGTGATCGCGTGGTTCGCGTTGATGGCGCTCGTCGTCAACCGCTCCTACCTCCAGGCCTCCACCAGCCTTGCGGCGGATCTGGCCCGCTACGGATCGGCCGCGGTGTGGCGCGGCGTCTACTACCGCGGCGAGAAGATCGGTTTCACCGTCAGCCAGACAATGGCGAAAGACGATGGGTTCCTGCTCGAGGAAGACGGCCTGCTACGAATGTCGCTGCTCGGCGCGACCTCGGCGGCCAGGCTGCATACGTCCGCGCACGTGGACAAAGCCTTCACGCTGCATGCGTTCGAGTTCTCGCTCGATCCGGGGACCGGTCCGGTCGAAGTTCGCGGTACGGTGGACGGCCGCCGGCTGTCGCTCGAGATCAAGACACCGAGCGGTATACGCCGCGAAGTCCGCGAGCTCGAGGAGCCGCCAGCGCTGTCGTTGAACATCTCGCGCCGCCTTGCCAACGGCGGCCTGGTCGCCGGCGCAAAGTATCAATGGACCGTGTTCGATCCGGCGACGCTACGCAACTCGAAAGTGAACGTCGAGGTCGGGCGCCGGGAGCTGGTGCGCGGCGCCGGCACCACGCCGCTCCCGGCCTTCCGTGTAGAGATGGAGTTCTCGGGGCTGAAAACGTCGTCGTGGATCACCGACACCGGCGAGGTGGTGCGCGAGGAAAGCCTGCTGGGCCTGATCACGGTGCGCGAGTCGGCGGAGAGTGCCAGGGCGATGGCGGTATCGCGGCGGATGCAGGTGGATCTGCTGCAGGCCTCGGCCGTGGCTCCCCGGATGAGGACGCCGATCACCGAGCCGCGCGACGTCCGCCTGATGCGCATTCGTCTCGGCGGCGCCGACCTGTCGACCCTGGATCTCGACGGTGGCGCGCAGCGCCTGAAGGGCGACGTGGTGGAGCTGCGCGATCCGCAAGCGCTGACCTCCGAGCGTGCCGATCCCGATGCGGGGCGCTACCTGGCGGCCGAGGCCTTCCTGGAAAGCGACGCGCCGGAAATCATCGCTGAAGCGCAGAAGGCGGTGCTTCGCGTCACCGGGACCCGCGCCCGCGCCGAAAAGCTGACGCGCTATGTCAATGCGCTGCTCGACAAGAAGCCCACCGTCAGCCTGCCGTCGGCGCGCGAGGTGCTGCGCACGAAGGTCGGCGACTGCAACGAGCACACGGCGCTGTACGTGGCGATGGCGCGCGCGCTCGGGATCCCCGCGCGCATTGCGGTCGGCCTCGTATACATCCACGGTGCGTTCTACTACCACGCGTGGCCTGAGGTGTATATCGCAGAGGGGCTGGGGGCTCGCGGCTTGTGGCTGCCGGTCGACCCAACCTTGAATCAGTTCCCGGCCGACGCGACCCACCTCCGGCTCGCGCGCGGCGGCCTCGACAAACAGGCGGTGATTCTGCCACTGATGGGACGGTTGACGATGGACGTGCTCGAAGTCGAACTGGCGCCGAGCGCGACGCCAATCCTGGTCGGCGCGCAGCGGCTGGACCTTGGCGCGCTGGCGATCCCGATTCCGCGGCGCGAGTCCGCGTGCTGTGCGTGCCGCCGATGATTGCGATCACCGACCTGGTAAAGGCCTACGGCAAGTTCACCGCGGTCGACGGCGTCAGCCTCGACGTGAGGCCGGGCGAGATCCACGGCTTCCTGGGCCCCAACGGCGCGGGCAAGACGACGACGCTACGGATGATCGCGGGGCTGTTGAAACCGACCTCCGGCCGCATCCTGGTCAATAGCCACGACCTCGCGATCCACCCCGAAGCGGCGAAGATGTCGCTCGGGTTCATCCCCGATCGGCCGTTCATCTACGAAAAGCTCACCGCCGGTGAGTTCCTGACGTTTCACGGCGGTCTCTACGGTCTCGGCGAGCCGGGCATCGTCGATCGCGTGCGCGAGATGCTCGACCTGTTCGAGCTCGGCAAGTGGGAGCACGAACTGGTCGAGAGCTTCTCGCACGGGATGAAGCAACGTCTCGTGATGTGCGCCGCCTTCCTCCACCGTCCCGGCGCCGTCGTCGTCGACGAACCGATGGTCGGGCTCGACCCACGGGGGGCGCGCCTGATCAAGGACGTGTTCCGCAAGATGAGCGCGCGCGGGGTCGGGATCCTGATGAGCACGCACACGCTGGAGGTCGCGCAGGAGATGTGCGATCGCATCAGCATCATCCTGAAGGGCAAGATCATCGCGCGCGGGACCGTCGCCGACATCCGTGCGATGGGCGAGGCAGACGACGATCAGCTGACGTCGGTGTTCCTGAAGCTGACCGGCGGCAGCGGGCTGCAGGAAATCGACGAGATCGTGTGATGGTCCGACCCTATCCGTACCTGCTGTTGCCGCACCTGCTGTCGTCGCGCAACCGGGCGCGCCGGCGCGAGCGCGGCGACCTTTCCCGCGGGCTGCTGTTCGGCGGCGTCGGCATCGCGGTGTGCGCGGCGCTGTTCCAGGGATCGTTCTGGCTGACCGGCCATCTCGAGGACTACGCCGAGCTCGGCGACTTCCTGCTTCGGATGGGGCTGTCCTGGCTGTTCCTGACCTTCCTCTCGTTTCTCGCCTTCAGCGGCGTGGTGACGGCGCTGTCGACGTTCTTCCTGGCGGACGATCTGCGATTGCTGGTGGTGGCGCCGATCGCGACGCGGCGGCTGTTTCACGCGCGCTTTCTGCGGACGGTGGTGCAGTCGTCGTGGATGGTCGTGATCTTCATGGTGCCGGTCCTGCTCGGCATCGGCGCGGCGAAATGCGCCGGCGTCATGTTCTACGTCACCGCGCTCCTGACGGTGGTGCCGTTCTCGATCATCCCGGTGGCGGCCGGCACCGCAGCCACGCTGATACTGGTCAACACCTTTCCGGCCAGGCGGGCACGCGACATCCTGATGCTGATGGGGTTGCTGTTCGCGGCGAGCCTGGTCATCGTGCTGCGCTTCATCCGACCCGAGCAGCTGTTGAAGGTCGAGTCGCTGCCGGACCTCACGGATTTCTTCGCGACGCTGCAGTCACCGATTACGCCGCTGCTGCCGTCGTTCTGGGCGGGGGAGACGCTGTTTGCCAGCCTGCAGCGCGGCCGCGATCTGCTGCACGCGGGCGCACTGTGGACGACGGCGCTCGCCTCGGTGGTCCTGCTGCGGGTCGCGAGCGAGCGCTGGTATTTCTCCGGCTTCAGCCGTTCGCAGGAAGCGCCGAAGGCACGCTTCACGAAGTTCCGGGCGCTGGACCTGATGGCGAAGGCGCTACCGCTGTCGCCAGTCAGGCGGCAGCTGCTGGTGAAGGACCTGAAGGTCTTCCTGCGGGACGTCAGCCAGTGGTCGCAGCTCCTGCTGCTGCTGGCGCTGGTGCTGCTGTACCTCTACAACTTCAGGGTGCTCGACCTGTCGCGGATTCCGTACATGAGCAGCTTCCTGAAGAACGTCTACGGCTTCGTGAACCTGGGGATGGCCGGGTTCGTGATGGCGACGGTGGCGGTGCGCTTCGCCTTTCCGGCAGTGTCAGCGGAAGGGTCCTCGTTCTGGATCATCAGGACGGCGCCGATCACGCTGCACGATTTCCTGTGGTCCAAGTTCTGGACGGCGTTCGCGCCCGTACTGGTGTTGACCGAGGTGCTGACGGTGGCGGCGAACGAGTTCCTCGGCATCGATCCGTTCCTGAAGATCGTCACGGCGCTGGCGATCGTGTTCATGACGTTCGCGCTGGTCGGTCTCGCCGTCGGACTCGGAGCCCGCTACCCGCGCTTCGGCGCCGATCCGAGCCAGGTGGCCGGCTCGTACGGCGGCGTCGCGTTCATGATGCAGGCGGTGTTGTTCGTGATTGTGGTCATCGGCCTGATTGGCTGGCCCTCGTCCGTGTATCTGCTCCAGCAGCAGCGCGGCCGTCCGCTTACAGGATCGCAGCTGTCCTTGATCGCGCTCTGTCTGACCTGCGTCTCCGGGCTCAGCATCGCGATCTGGATTGGATCGATGCGTTCAGGCGTGCGCGCGCTGCGCGCGATGGGCGACTAACACGGATGACGCGGATTGCACGGATCCGTGGATTACACGGATTGCGCGGGTCCGCGGATTCCGCGGATTACGCAGATTTATGAACAGATCGTCTGGGCCCACTTCACGAACGTCCACCGGCCTCCTACCCGCCGGAATTGGCCTTGCCCTGTGCAGCAACACATCTTGATCGTCCTCGGCTCGCGAGGGGATTCGACGTCGACACCCAACGACAGTGTTGCGGTGTCCTCGATGATTGAAGGGCGATCGACGACGATGAAATAGACGGCTCGCCTGACCCGGTCGGCCTCCGCCTGGGCACCGACCTCGGAAATGAGAAAGAACTCGTACCCCGGGCGTTGTGGCAACGCTCGTCGACTCAGTTTCAGCCCCGCCTCAGGCATCTCCTCGCGAATCGCGATCCGCGTGGCTTTGCCGAGCAAGTTGCGATCGGGAAGATCTCTCGCGCCGAAGCGATCCTCGACCGCTTGCTTCACCAGCCTCTCGATCTCGGGTGTCGCCATCGGCGCGGGCGACCGAGCCTGAATCCGACGCCGGTCGCCACCCGATACGGACTGACCGACGAGCGCCGTTGCCGCAGCAATCAACAAGAGACGCTTCAGCATGAACATCAATCTGCGTTACTCTGCGGCGATGGCGTCGGCTTCGATCTCGACCAGCATGGCCGGATCGATCAGCGCGCGGACTTCCACCATCGCGGTCACGGGCCGGATGGCGCCGAAGATCTCGCCGTGGGCGCGGCCGATCGATTCCCAGTCGCGGGCGATGTTGGTGACGAAGATGCGGGTGCGGACGACGTCGTTGATGCTGGCGCCGGCCTTCATCAGCGCTGCCTCGATGTTCTTGAGCACCTGTTTCGCCTGGGCGTAGGCGTCACCGCCGCCGACGATGGCGCCGTCGGGGCCGGTGGCGGTGGTGCCGGACACCCAGATCTGGTTGCCGATTCTGACGGCTCGGGAATATCCGACAATCGGCTCCCATTTCGCGCCGCTGGAAAAGTTCTCGCGCTTCACCATGGTCTCATCAGCTCTTCACCCCATCACATAGACGACGATGTTGACGGCGAATTTGGTGTTGTCTTCGCGAAGGAAACGCTTGTTGCGCCAATCGTAGTCCCACTCGCAGCCGTAGTCCTTGCTGCTGTAAAGGATCGCGATCCGCCCGCGCCGATCGATCCCTTTCAGGTACTCGTGGACAATATTGTCGCCCCAGCCGTTGAGCTCGTGCGAGGTCTGCGGCGGACCGCCCTTGAACGTGAAGAAGCTGCGGTAGAGCGGATGCGAGGCAGGCAGCTTCGCGAGCGGCTCGTCGGGAAAGGTAACCTTCATTTCCTGCTCGAAGGTCCTGGCGTAGAGGCCGTTGACGTCGTGATTGCAATCGTCGGAAAACAGCAGGCCGCCGGCGTCGGCGAAGCGCCGCAGGTTTTCCCGCTCGGCGCCGCTGAAGCGGACCAGCTTGTGCCCGGTCATGAAGACGAAGGGAAACGACGGCAGCTCCTGCGAGGAGGCCGAGATCACTACTTCCTCCTGGTAGACGGGGATCGCCGTGTATTGGATGACGGAGTCGAGGACGTTGGCCGCCACCTTCGGGTTGTAGTCCCAGTCCCCGGATTCGTAGCGAAGCCTGGCGAACACAAACTCAGCCCCCCGCGGCTTGCCGCTGTTTTGGCCCGGCCGGCCGTCGCGCTGGGCGATTGGGCCCGGCCGGCCTTCGCGCTCTACGCTTCGGCCCGGCAAGCGGATTGCGGCCGCGGCGGCGAACTCGAGGAACTCCCGGCGCGAAATCATATAAAATGCCGTTCTTCGTGGAGTATCACATCACGCAATACGAGCTCGAGCAAGGCGCGCTCGAGATTCAGTACATCGAAGAGTACTTCGGCGAGTTTCCGCGCAAGAAGACCGCTGCGGAAATCGTGAACCGCCTCGAGGGACGGTCACACCTGATCCTACTCGCGTCGGCGCCATTGCCCGACGATCCAGGCTCGGTCGTGCCGGTATCCTTCAAAGTCGCGCATGAGGTGAAGCCCGCCGAGTCCGAGCCGAAGCTCGTCGATCTGGTTCACCGGTTGAGCGACAACGTCCAGTTCCAGGGACGGCGTGTGCTCTACACCTGGATCGGCGGCACCCGCCGGGACTGGCGCGGCCAGGGCTTCTTCCGGGCGCTCACGGAGCAGCAGGAGCTGTGGGCGATCGAGCACGGCTTCGATGAGATCGTCGTCAAGACCAAGAACAAGTTCTACGACATGCGCGGGACGCTGGACCACCTGCGGTTCGAGGTCGTCCGCTACGAGCGCAACGGCAGCGACAACGCCGAATCGAAGGTCTACCTGAGCAAGAAGCTCCTGCCCGAGATGATCTCTCGCCACCGCAGCAAGAAAGCCGTCGTCCAGAGCCCGGTCTAGACATCAGCGAGGTGCGGGGGTGCGAGGTGCTCCGCGAAAGCCCTCTCCATGGCTGGGGTTGAAACCTTTTCGACCGTCGCCGCGTCGAACCCCTTGCGTTTATGTATGCGCCGCGCATACAGTCTCGGCACATCGATATGACACTACGCCCGGTCGAATTCCATGTTCTCCTGGCGCTGGCCGCCGAGGAACGCCACGGCTACGGGCTGCTGCAGGAAGTCGCCAGCATGACCGATGGCGAGCTGCAGCTCGAGCCGGGCACGCTCTACCGCGCGCTGCACCGGATGTTGAAGGATGGCTGGGTTGCCGAGTCGGCCCGCCGCCCGGCGGCAGATCGAGACGACGAGCGGCGGCGCTATTACCGGTTGACGCCGATGGGCCGCCGGGTCGCGTCGGCGGAAGCGGATAGGCTCCTGCGCCTGGTCACCGTCGCCCGCGCCCACAGGTTGCTCTCCGGTGCCTGACGTGTTCCGCCGAAGCTCGCGCGCCGGCCGGCGAGCGCAGGCGGATCGCAGGCTCGCGTGGTGGCTGGTGCGGCTCTACCCGCCGGCGTTCCGCCGCGACGTCGGCCTCGGCCTCGTGGATGCGCTCGACGACCGCATGCGCGAACGACGCGGGGATCGCGCCTCGTCGATCGGTGTCAGGCTGCCCGCGATCGCCGACACCCTGCGGAACGCGCCGGTCGAATGGATCGCGGTGCTGCGTCGAGTCCACCCCTCGCCGTCAGATGGCTTCGGCAGGCGCGGTGCGGACACGACCGACGAATCTTCCCGAGGACGCACGATGACCGACACACTGACGCAGGACGTTCGCTACGCGCTGCGGCTGTGGCGGCGCCGGCCGACTTTTGCGGCCGTCGCCATCCTGACGCTGGCTCTCGGCGTGGGCGCCAACACGGCGATGTTCAGCGT
>DATASG010000126.1:0-9887 GCA_036269295.1 Vicinamibacterales bacterium
GGCGAGGTGATCGCGGACGTAGGCGCGCGATCCGAGCAACCCCTGCTCCTCGCCGCCCCAGAGCCCGACGCGGATGGTGCGGCGCGGCCTGGCGCCGGCCGCCTCGAGAATGCGCACCGCCTCCATCATCGCGCCGCTGCCGGTGGCGTTGTCGGTAGCGCCGGTGGCATAGGGATGCGAGTCGAAGTGCGCACCGAGCAGCACGATCTCCGGCGCGAGATCGGTGCCGGGAATTTCGGCGATGGTGTTGAATCCGTTCGGCGTGCTTTCGTCGTAGAACTTCGTCTCGACATTCAGCTCGACCTTCACCGGCACGTTTTTGTCGAGGACGCGGATCATCCGGTTGTAGTGCTCGACCGCAAGCGCGACCACGGGCACGCCCTTGCCGGCCCTGTCGTCGCGCGGGCTGGAGCCGGCGGGAAAGATCGTGCCGCCGTCGGGATGCTGCTGCTGCCACGAGAGATCGCTCCCGCCAGCCGCCATGTCGCTGTCGCTGCCGCGCTCGAAGACGGCGACCACATGCTCCTGCACGTAGAAGTCGCTGACTTTCTGGCGGAACGCGGCCGCCGCGGTGCCGCGGCCGCCACCGGCTGCCGGCGGCACCGGCGTCGTCTGCGCCTCGGCGATGTCCTGATCGGTCATGCGCAGGATGATCGGGCCTTCGAGCATGCGCACGCGCCGGGCCGGTTGAGCGAGGACGATCTTGCCCGCCAGCTTGCCGCGGTACTTCTCGAGATCCCCGTCGTTGGCGATCTGCACGCGGACGACCTCAGCCGTCACCGGCCCCTTGGTGCCTGACGACCACTCCTGCGGGAACCCGACCAGCGGCTGGATCTGCGGTTCGATCAGGTGGGCGGTGAACCGGACCAACGACCATCCTTTGCCAAAGCGCCAGCGCTCCTGGTGCACGTTGGCCAGCCCCCACTCGCGGAACTTCTTCATCGTCCACTCGCTGGCCTGTTGGATCGCCGGCGATCCGGTCAGCCGCGGACCGTAGACGTCGCTCAGCCACGAGACGTGATCCATCACCTGCGAGCGGTTCAGCCCTTCGTCGCGGATGCTGCCGAGCGTTGCGTAGTCGAGCTTCTCGCTCTGCGCCGCCGCGAAGATCGCACTGCTGACCGCCAACGTCATCACGAGGAGCGCACGTCTCATCGAAGTCCTCCGGTTGCTGGATGGCGTAGTTTACCCAATAATCGAACGGTGCCTGGGGTGAACCGCATCCACGCCCGTGCGTTTGCCGCCGCGTTCCTGGTCGCGCTCACGGTTCCCGCTGTCACCACGCCGGCTGCGGCCGAGCTGCCGGCGATCCTGGTGTCGAGGCAGCTGGCCGAGCGCGAGCATCTCCGCGCCGGCGACGTCGTGATCCTGGCGACAAACGCAGACGGCTCCGGCCAACGGCGGTTCCGCATCGACGGCAGGTATGAGCCAACCCCCGATCCGGTGCGATTCACGGCGCGGCGCCTGGAAGCGCGCATGCACCTGCCGGATCTCGTGGCGATGACCACCGACCCGGCCGATCCGTCCTCGGCGGAAGCGATCACCGCGATCAACGTGCGGCTGGCCAATCCCGGCGACGTCGCGAGGTTTTCCACCGCGATGGTGGCGCAGGCGCCAGGGATCGCGGTGCGGCCCACCGTGCGTGCTCGGGATGGCTCGGATCCGTTCGCGGTGCTGGAGCGCTTTCACGTCGCGGTGGCGGTGGTCACCGTTCTGGGGAGCACGGCGTTTCTGCTGGCGTTGATGGTGATGCGCGCGGAGGAACGGCGCGAGACCATCGGCATCATTCGCCTGATTGGCGTCTCTCAGCGCACGATCCTGATGGAGGTGCTGGTCGAAGGGCTGCTGATCGCCGCGGCAGGCGCGGTGTTCGGCATCCTGCTGGCCGTCGCCACCCAAGGTGCGGTGAATCAGTTCTTTCAATGGCGCTACGACACGGCGCTGGTGTTCGTGCGGGTGACGCGATCGATCGCGCTGCAGTCGATCGCGGTGTCGGTGCCGCTCGGCATTCTTGCCGGGCTGGTCGGATCCTGGACCCTGCTGCGCCGCGACGTGCTCGCGCTCCTCGGGCGATGACCGCCTGGGGGCTCGCCTGGCGCACGATCGCGCGCAGCCCTGCGCGCTCGATGCTCGCGGTCGCCGGCGTCACCGTCATCGGCGCGCTGCTGTTCAACATGCTGCTGCTCTCACGGGGACTTCTGGTCTCGTTCCGCGACCTGATCGACGCCGCCGGCTTCGACATCCGCATCATCGCGGCGCAGGGCTCTCTGGTGCACCGGGAGCCGATCGCCGACGCGGCTTCGCTCGCCGATGCCGTGGCGCGGCTACCCGAGGTGCAGCGCCTCACGCTGGTGCGCAGCGACAGCGCGCAGCTGCTGGTGCCGGGCCGCGCCGGCCCCGGCTTCCGCGTCGCGGTCGTGGGGACAACCGGTGCCGCCGCCGGCAGCGTCTGGACCATCGTCCGCGGATCGTCGCTGCCGTCCTCGGCGGTGCCCGGCGAGCCGACGCCGCTCATCGTCAGCCCACGCATTGCGTCCGAGCTTCATCTCGAGCCGGGATCGGAAGTGAGGCTTCGCCTTTTCGTTGCGGGAACAGCCTCGGCGCTACCGCTTGTCACCGCACGGGTCGTTGGCGTCGGCGCCTTTGCGTTCGAGGCGGCCGGCGACGACACGGTGGCGACGACCATCGAGGGGCTGGCGGCAGCGCGAGTGGCGCCGGCAGACGCTGCGGCGGAGATGGTGCTGGTGTCGTCGCGGCCCGGTGCAGGCAAGGCTGCCGCCGCCGCGATTGCCGCCCTTCGACCGGATCTGCGCGTCCTCTCGAACGATCAAGTCATCGAGCAGTTCAATGAGAACGCGTTCAGCTACTTCCGTCAGATTTCAACGGTGCTTTCGTCGATGACGCTGGCCTTCGCGTTTCTGCTCATCGCCACGCTGTTGACGATGTCGGTGAACCAGCGGCTGGGAGAGGTCGCGGCGCTGCGGGCGCTCGGCTTCCCACGGCGGCGGATCGCGGCGAACCTGCTGTGGGAATCGGCGCTGCTGGTCGGGGTCGGCGGCGCGGCCGCGATCCCGGTAGGTGGGCTGCTGGCGATCGTGCTCGATCGCATCCTGCGCCAAATGCCCGGCGTCCCCACCCGCCTGCACTTCTTCGTCTTCGAGCCGCGGACGCTGGTGTTGCACGCAGCGCTGCTGGGTGCCACCGGCGTGCTGGCGGCGCTATATCCCATCTGGCTGGCGACGCGGCTGCCGATCGCTGCGACGCTGCGGCGGGAGATTCTGTCATGACACGATCGAAGGCCGGAAGGTCCGGTCGCCAATGAACACCCCCATCATCGAGGGACGTGGACTGACGCGGTCGTTTGCGATGCCCGCGGGCGTCGTGACGGCGCTGGGCGAGGTGTCGATTCGCGTCGACGCCGTCGACTACGTCGCGATCACAGGGCCGTCTGGCTGCGGCAAGTCGACGCTGCTGCACATTCTCGGCTGCGTGGATCAGGCCAGCGCCGGATCGCTCGCGTTCGAGGGGCGTGAGGTCGGGGCGCTGACGGAGTCGGAGCGCAGCCGGATCAGGCTGACGCGGATCGGCTTCGTCTTCCAGCGCTTTTTCCTGCTGCCGATGCTGACGGCCTGGGAAAACGTCGAGCTGCCGCAGGCGGAGGCGGGCTCGACCAAGGCCGACCGGCGGGCGCGCACGGGCGAGCTGCTCGACTACGTCGGCCTGACCGATCGGCGCGATCACCGGCCGGCGCAGTTGTCCGGCGGCGAAATGCAGCGGGTCGCCATCGCGCGGGCGCTGGCGAACCGGCCGGCGCTGCTACTCGCCGACGAACCGACGGGTGAGCTCGACGAAGAGACCGGGGCGCAGATCGCGACGCTGTTCGATCGCGTCCACCGCGACGGCACCGCCATCGTCGTCGTCACGCATAACCCGGCGGTGGCCGCGCGTGCCGGACGGCATCTGGTGATGAAGAGCGGCCGGGTGATTTCGACGTGATTCTGCGGCTGGCGCTGCGATCGCTGACCACCCGTCCGGTGCGCACCCTGGTGCTGGCGTGCGGGTTCGGGTTCGGGATCGCGGTGATGGCGGCGCTGCTCGGCGTGGGAGACGTCATTCTCGAGCAGGCGCACTCGCCGGCGCTCGAGGGCGGCGGCGACGTCGTGATCGACGGCCGATTCGGCGCGCTCGAGAACGCGCGCTTCCTGATCGCGAACGTGCTGGGATCGCCCGAGATCGCGGCGCAAGCCGCCACCGTATCGCCCTCGAAGAAGGCGACGCTCTATCTGCTGAAGGATGGCCGAGCGACCGCGGTGGCGGTCACCGGCGGCCTGCCCGACGCGGAACGGGCGGTCGGGGATCGCGAGATCGCCGCCGCGACCGGCTGGCGCGACACGGCGAGCGATGCCACCTGGTCGGCGCCGAATCGCGCGAGCGTGTTGAGGGCGATGGATCGGTTTCACCCGGTCCCGAATACGCCGGAGTTCTCGGCGTCATGGGCCGAGTGGCTGTACTTCAACGGCCGCTCGGCGGACGGCCGGGTGCGCTTCTACCTCACGTTCATGGTCGGTCCCGCGGCGGGGCCGGGCCGGCGAGCGGCCGGGGTGCGACTGCAGCTGGATCGCGGCGGCAAGACGACGAGTTACTCGGCCGGCGAGATCGTGGACGAGGCCAAGGTGCTGGCGGGCGCGCCTGATCTCGACATCGCCGACAGCCACGTGCGTCTGGAGGGTTCGCGTTACCGCATCGATCTGTCCCTGCCGGGCGCATCGGGCACCCTGCTCCTCGACGCGGCGCCCGGACAGTCGCTGCCGCCGGCAACGATCACCGGGGCCCGGGGTTGGATCACCGGCTACACTGCGCCGGTGCTGGCGGGACGCGTCAACGGCAGCTTCACGATCGGCCACGATCGGGTGGAGCTGCGCGACGCGGCGGGCTATCACGATCACAACTGGGGATTCTGGAAGGGCGTCCGCTGGCAGTGGGGGCAGGTCGCTCACGGTGACCTGTCGATCGTGTACGGCCGGATTTTTCCGCCGCCTGACGTCGCCGATCCGGAGCGCATTCCGGGATTTCTTGGGGTCCTCGGCGCGAAGGGTGCGATCGGCTTCTCGACGGCGGTCTCGCTCGACGAGGCCGGCGAGGAGGGCGGCGTACCGCAGCGCGTCACGGTGCACGCGAGCGGTCGGGCGATCGAACTGGATCTTGCGTTCACGGTCGATCGGTCGGTTCGAACCGGAATGCGGATGACCGCGGCGGCGGGCGCACCGACCGACTTTCTGCAGCTGGGCGGCGAGTATCGGGTGACGGGAACGGTCGGCGGCCGCGCGCTCGATTTCACCGCGCGCGGTGCCGCCGAAACATTCCGCTGATCGGGTACTACGTCTAGACGAGGGCTGCCTTGTACAACGCCGTCAGCTTGGCCCACGCCTGCTCGGCCTCCGGCTTGTTGTAGATCGGGTTGTTCGCTTCCGCCGGCATGTCGGGCACGCACCAGCCGTGGTTGCTCTTGTAGACCTCGACTTCAGCCGGCACGTTGGCCGCGGTGAACGCGGCCTTCAGCTTGTCCTTTGCGTCCGGCTGCCGCTGATCGTCGTTGGCGGCGACGGCGACGTAGAGCCGTCCCTTCATCTTCGGGATCAGGAGGTGTGGGCTGGTCGGCTGATCGGTGACGAGCCCGCCGCCGTGAAACGACCCGCCGGCGCCCACGCGGCCCGGCACCGCGGCCAGGGTCCTGAACACCAGCGGGCCGCCCATGCAGTAGCCCTGCGCGCCGACCTTCTTGGTCTTGTCCACCGCCTTCTGCGCGTCGAGGAAGGCGATGAACGCGGCCGCGTCTCGTTCGGCGGTGCCTGCGGCGCCGATGCTGCCCATCAGCGGTCGCAGCTTTGCCATATCGGCCTGGTTCTGGAAGCTGAATCCGTTCATGTCGATGCCCGGTGCCTTTGTCAGCCGGTAATACGGATTGGGCACGAGGACTGAGTAGCCGTCCGCGGCCAACCGTTTGGCCATGCCGACCATCGAGGGGCGGAGTCCGAACGCGTCGGGCCAGATGATCACCGCGGGATGCGAGCCTGTGCCCGGGTGGACGAAGGCGCAGTCGCACTCCCCATCCGGCGTCTTCACCATGACGTTGTGCACTTCGACCTCGGCTGCCGAAACCATCTTGTCGCCGGCTGCGGCGGCAAGGCCGGCGGCCAGCGACAGGGCGACGAAATCGCGACGCGTCAGATCGTTCTTCTCATCTGCCATAACGGGCTCCCTTTCAGATTGCAAATTGCAGATTGCAGATTGCAGATTGCCAGTTCCAAGTTCTCAGTTCCAAGTTCTGAGTTTTACATCCCTGACCAGCTCGCCTTCCGCTTCGCCAGAAATGAGGTCACGCCTTCCCGAAAATCTGCGCTGGTGTAGCACATCTCGACCATGTCGGCGTCGTCGCCAGCCGCCAAGCGGCGCTTCGCCTGGATACGGCGGATCATTTCCTTTGTTGCGCGCAGCGTCAATGGGGCGTTGGCGGCAAGCTCGGCCGCCAGCGTGCGTACCTCCGCCTCGATCCCCGGCGCGGGCACCAGGCGATTGACGATGCCGAGCGCGTGGGCCTCGACGCCGGCGATCAAGCGGCCGGTGAACAGCATGTCTTTCACGGCGCCGGGGCCCATGACGTCGAGCAGCCGGCTGTAGCTGGCGCCAGACAGGCAGTTGCCCAGCGTGCGGGCGATCGGGATTCCGAACGAGGCCTCCGGGGTCGCCACGCGCAGATCGCAGGTCAGCGCGATCGCGCACCCGCCACCGGCCGCCACGCCTTCGACCTGCGCGATCGTCGGCTTGGTGACGCGCTCGAGGCGATCGAGCACGTGATCGAGCCGCTCCTCGTACTTCAGGCCGTCTTCGCGGTTGTTGAAGTTCTGAAACTGCGCGATGTCGGTGCCGGCGACGAACGCCTTGCCTCCGGCGCCGCGCACGATCAGCACGCGGATGGCGGCATCCGCATCAACGTGCTCGCAAGCGGCGACCAGCGCTTCGTACATCTCCCAGGTCATCGCGTTGCGCGCTTCGGGGCGGTTGAAGGTCAGGGTCGCGATCGCGCCATCGGTCTCGAAGATCGTATGCATTAGAATTTTGCCCATGCCCTCCGCGCTCGACGGCCTTCGCGTGCTCGACGTCACCCAGGTGATGGCCGGGCCGTTCTGCGCGATGATGCTCGCCGACCTCGGCGCCAGCGTGGTGAAGGTCGAGCCCCCGGCCGGCGATTCCAGCCGGCAGATGCCTGGAGCCGCCGGGACGGACAGTCCTGCCTTCAACGCCGTCAACCGCGGCAAGCGCGGCATCGTCCTCGACCTGAAGAGCGGCGAAGGACGCGGCGTCTTCGCAGCGCTGGCCAGATCGTCTGACATCGTAGTCGAGAACTATCGTCCCGGTGTGATGACCTCGCTGGGGCTGGACTACGCGACGCTGTCGGCGGTCAACCCGCGGCTGATCTATGCGTCCATTTCCGGCTACGGGCAGACCGGGCCGCAGCGCGCCAAGGGCGGGTTCGACCTGATCGCGCAGGGAGTGGCGGGGATCATGTCCGTCACCGGCGAGCCGGGCGGTCCGCCGGTGAAAGCGGGTATTCCGGTGACCGATCTCGGCGCCGGCCTGTTCGCGCTGATTGGGATCCTCGCGGCGCTCGAGCATCGCCATCGCTCCGGCGCCGGGCAACTGATCGACACGTCGCTGGTGGACGCGGGTGTCGCGCTGTCGGTGTGGGAAGCCACGGAGTACTTCTCGGGCATCGGCGTGCCGGCGGCGCTGGGATCGGCGCACCGGATGAACGCGCCGTATCAGGCGGTTCGGTGCGCCGACGGCTACATCACGCTGGGCGCCGCAAACGAGCGGCTGTTCCGCCGGCTCTGCGAGGTTCTCGGACCCACCGGTTGGGGCGATGAAGCGGCGTTCGCCGACAACGCGAGCCGGGTCAAGAATCGCGAGGCTCTGGCGGCGCGGATCGAGTCGATCACGGTCACCGAGCCGCGCGCGCACTGGCTGGCGCTGCTGGAGGCGAACGACATTCCCTGCGGACCGATCAACGACTACGCCCAGGTGTTCGCGGATCCGCAGGTGCTCGCGCGCGAGATGGTCGTCGAGTCGGATCATCCGGCCCTCGGCCATCTGCGGACGCTCGGCTCGCCGATCAAGATGAGCGCGACGCCGCCTGATGTCTCCCGCCGCGCCCCGCAGCTTGGCGAGCACACGGACGAAGTCCTGGCGGAGGCGGGGTTCAGCGTCGGTGAGATCGCCGCGCTGCGAGCCACCGGTGCGATCAGCTGACGCGGATCCACGGATTACACGGTTACGCGGATTACGCGGATTCACGGGATTACACGGATTGCACGGATTGACATCAGTCTTACATCGTGTAAGATGATGCCGTGTCGACACCCTGCGTCCCGACTCTTCCCCCGAAAGAAGCGCTGATCCTGGAGCTGCTGGTGGGCCAGCCCGAGATGTACGGCCTGCAGCTGGTCGCGGCATCACGACGGCGGCTGAAACGTGGCACGGTCTACGTCACGCTCGGGCGGATGGAGGACAAGGGTTTCATCACGTCGCGTCTCGAGGACGCACCGCCAGAGGCCGGCGGTCTTCCCCGCCGGGTCTATGAACCGACCGCGTTCGGACGACGAGTGCTGAAGGCCTACGCGCATGTCACGCGGACGCTGACGCCGGAGCTGGCTCGATGACGCCGCCAGGAACGCGGCTCCGCGCGCTCGCGCGGCACGTCTTCGACCCGTCGACGATGGAACGGCTGATCGATCCAGTGATCGCAGATCTGCAATGTGAGCACGTCGACGCGGCGCGCCACGGCCGGCTGTGGCGGGCGCGCTGGATTCGCATCGCAAGCGTGATCGCGTTCTGCAAGGTTGCCGCAATGGCTCTTGTCTCCGCGGACAGGGATCGAGCGCGAGCGATTGCCGTCGCGCTGGCGGCGGCGACGCCGCTCACGGCCATGCCGATAGGCATCGTGCTTGCCAGCACTCCCGCAACGATCCACACCCGCGGAAACATTGCATGGCTGGTCCTCTATCTCGTGCCGCAGGCGCTCGCGATCAGCCTGCCGGTGAGCCTGGCACTGGGCATGTTCGTATGGATCCGCAGGACAGGCGCGGACTCGTCGACGAGGCGCACCGTCCTCTGCCTGATGCGCGCCGGTCTGCTGCTGGCCGTCGTCAATGCCAGCTGGATCACGCCGGCGGCAAACACGGCGTACCGGAACATCGTCACCGGAGCCGCGGCGTTTCGCGGAGTCAACGAGCTGACCTTCATCGAGCTCGGCCAGCGCGTCTACCAAGGGAGTCCTGGAGGCGCGCTCGACGGCCCGCTGCCCATCGCGTTCTGGCTGAACGCGCGCCTGGCGCTCGCCGTTGCGCCGGCGATCCTCTGCGTGCTTGCATTCACGGGGGCGAGCGCTCGCGGCCGGAGATTCGCGACAGTCGTCGTCTTCACCACGCTGGCCTTGTTCGCGAGCTGCTACGTGCTGTGGCCAGACTATGACATCGCGATCCTGATGCGCTGGCTGCCCGCCGCGGCGATAGCCTGGATCCCCGACGCGGTCGCCGCCGTCGTGACGATTGGCCTCGCGCGACGAATCCCGGGCGACTGAGCGCGCGCGTTGGTTCTCCGCGGATTACACGGATGGCCACCGATTCGTCTGACCCGCGGCCTCCTCGAACGCGTGCGCGATCTGCAACAGCCCCCAGTCATCATGATGACGGCCGACGATTTGAAGACCGACCGGGAGTCCCTCCGGCGTGAAGCCGCACGGTACCGAGATCGCCGGGTTGCCCACGATCGAGATGTAGTAGCAGGACTTCATCCAGTCGATGTAGGTCTCCATCGCGACGCCCTCGATC
>DATASG010000127.1:0-35805 GCA_036269295.1 Vicinamibacterales bacterium
CCGACAACCGGGCGATCGGCCGCGACGTCGTCCTCACCGAGCGTGCGCGCGCGAGCATCGAGATCGCGTATGGGCCGCTGCTTCCGGTGATGCGCGACGCGCGCGTCGCGGTGCCGAGGTTGACGGAAACGATCCGCGGCATTCCTGCCGGCACGCGTTACGTGCTGTGCGTGTTGAAGCCGTCCGGCGATCTCGACCTCGACGCGGCGGAAGTGTCGGCGGGCCTCGAGATGTTGACCGGCGGACGCGAGACAATCTTGCCGTCGGGCGACTACGTCGCGGTCGCGGGCCTGGCCGGCCGCCCTCCGGACATCGTCGCCGCAGCGGATCGCCCCTACCGCCGCGAGCTCACCCTCGGCGGTGTCCCCGTCGAGATCCGGATGGACTCCTGGCTGACATCGGACACGATCCGCCGGATGGGGTTCGGCCATGTCATCGCAGCTCATCAGCACACCCTCATCGTGGAACGAGGCGTCAGCTTCGCCTCCTTCGATGAGCGCGGCGCGGCCATAAGGACCGCCTATGCGTCCAATATTTACGCGCCCCAGGCGCGCTATCTCATCGACAACAGGGCCACCAGTGCTAAGGTTGATCCATGACGCTACGGCGCGCGGCCCTCGTCGCCCTCGCTGCCACCGTCGCCGCCGGTTCGCTCGTCCTGCGTGCCGCGGACTCGACCGCGCCCGAGCTGGCCGCGGCGCTCCAGAAGAAATACGACGGCATCAAGGACTTCTCCGCCGACTTCTCGCATGCTTACGAAGGCGGCGTCCTGCGCAAGCGGATCACCGAGCGCGGCCATCTCCTCGTCAAGAAACCGGGCAAGATGCGGTGGGACTACTCGGCGCCGGAGGCCAAGCAATTCGTATCCGATGGCGTGAAGATGTACTCCTACATCCCGCAGGACAAACAGGTCATCGTCGCGTCCATTCCACAGGACGAAGACGCGCCGACGCCGACGCTGTTCCTCGCCGGCAAGGGCAGCGTCACCCGCGACTTCACCCCCTCGCTCATGGAGGCACCGGCCGGGATGCCGGCCGGCAGCCTCGCCCTCAAGTTGGTGCCCAGGTCCAGGCAGCGGGACTACGATTGGCTGGTGCTGGTCCTCGAGCCGGGGACCCTGTCGATCCGGGGTCTGCTGACGGTGGACGAACAGGGTGGAAAATCGAGCTTTTCCTTCACGAATCTGAAGGAAAATGTGGGCGTGGCCGATAAGGACTTCGCCTTCAAGATTCCACGCGGTGTTGATGTTGTCACTGCTCCACCCCGGAACTGAACCTCGCCGCCGCCACGGCATCGCCGCGTGCCTGGCGCTGTGCCTGATCGCCGGCGGCTGTGCCGCCTCCGGCGCCCTGCGCCGCGGCAGCGACGCAGAACACCGCCAGGACTACGACCTCGCCGTGGTCGAGTACGCCAAGGCGCTCCGGCTGCGACCCGACGACGCCCAGACCCGCGCCGCGCTGGAGCGCAGCAAGATGCGCGCGTCGCTGGATCATTTCACGCGCGGACGGCGGCTGGCGGCAACCGGGAAGTTCGATCAGGCGCTGGTCGAATACCAGGTTGCGGCCGAACTGAATCCCTCCAACGGCGATCTCGATCGGGAGCTGATCGCGACCCGCGCCAAGCTGCGCGCCCGGATCGCGGTCGCCCGCGAGGGTAAGACCGAGCTGCAGACGCTGATCGACCGCGCGCGCGATCTGCCGCCGCCCGGGATGGATCTGCCGACCGGCGTCAAGATGCCGGCCTCGCTCACCTTCCGCGACGCCGCCAGCCGCGACGTATTCACCGCCATCTCGCGCCTCGCCAATATCAGCCTGATCTTCGACTCGGCGTTCCGCGACACTCCGGTGACCGTCGACCTGCGGAACACCACGCTCGAAGACGCGCTCAGCACCGTCGCCGGCGCGACCCGGACTTTCTTCCGCGTCACCGCGCCGAAGACCATCGTCGTCATCCCGGACACGCCGGCGAAGCGGCGCGAGTACGAGGAGGAGATCGTCAAGACGTTCTACTTGAGCAACGCCGATCTCAAGGAGACGATGGATCTGCTGCGCATGGTGCTCGACGCCCGTCGCATCTCGCCGACCACCGCCACCAACGCGCTGACGATCAAGGACTCACCCGAGCGCATCGCCGCTGCCTCCCGCGTGATCTCGGCGATCGACAAGGCGCGACCCGAGGTGATCATCGACGTCGAGCTGATCGAGGTCGATCGCACCAAGCTCGCGGAATACGGCCTTCAGCTCGCCTCACCCGGCTCGACGGGGCTCAACGGCACGGTCTCGATCAACGGCGCCACTTCGACATCGGGGATATCGCTGTCGGCGCTTCGCAATCTGTCGCAGTCGGATCTGCTGCTCGCGAGCCTGCCCTCGCTCTACTACCGCCTGCTCAAGAGCGACACCAACACCCGCACGCTCGCGAACCCGCAGCTGCGCACGACCGACGGCGTCGCCGCAACGGCACGCTTCGGCGACCAGGTGCCGGTGCCGGTCACGACCTTCGCGCCGCTGGCGCAGGGAGGCGCTGCGCAGCAGCCGATCACCTCGTTCAATTACCAGAACATCGGCGTCAACATCGACATCACGCCGCGCACGCACCACGACGACGACGTGTCGTTGCAGCTGAAGATCGCGGTAACCAACATCTCCGGGACCGGTTACCAGGGCCTGCCGACCTTCGGCAACCGCGAGATCACGACCATCATCCGCTTGCGCGACGGCGAAACGAACATGCTGGCCGGGTTGATTCGCGACGAAGAGCGGCATTCGCTCGACGGCATGCCGGGCCTCAGCGATTTGCCGATGGTGGGCCGCTTGTTCGGACACACGACCAGGTCGACCACCCAGACCGACATCATCCTGACGCTGACGCCGCACATCATCCGCGTCCTGGATCTGACCGAGGCCGACCTGCGGCCGTTCCGCGTCGGCCGCGACTCGCTGGCGCCGATCGCCGAGCTGCCGCTCCTGCCGGTCGAGCCGCCGAAGCCGCCCGAGCCGCCAAAACCCGCCGACACCGTCAACCCGTTGTTGCCGGTTAAAAAGCCCGGGGGAAAATAGCGACGGCCTACATTTTCGCAACCTTCGCGCCCAGACCCTGCAGCCGTTCGACCAGCCTTCCATAGCCGCGCTCCACTGTCTCCAGCGGGGAGAGCCGGCTCTGTCCGTCAGCGGCAAGGGCGGCGGCAATCAGCGCCATGCCCGATCGCAAATCGCGGCTGTCGAGCGGCCGGCCTCGCAGCTGCCGCGATCCGGTCACGATGATCCGGTGCGGATCGCACAGGAACAGGTCGGCGCTCATTCCGCTGAGCTGCTCCAATGCGAACAGCCGCAACTCGTACAGCCAGTCATGCACCAGCGTCTGGCCCTCGGCTTGAGTCGCCAGGACGGTCACCAGGCTGACGAGGTCGCTGGGAAAGCCTGGCCAGAGGCTGGTCGTGATACGCCCCGCCGCGCGCGGCGTCGACTGCTCGACCCGGAACAGATCTCCGGTCGAGCCGCATTCCACGCCCAGGCGCTTGAGGACCGACGCCACGACCTCCATGTCCTCTGGACGGGCGCCGTGGACGTCGATCTCGCCGCCGGTCACCGCGGCGACGACCGCCCAGCTGCCGGCTTCGATGTAGTCGCCCCACAGCGCGTGCTCGGCGCCGTGCAGCTTTCCTCCGCCCTCGATGCGAATCGTCGTCGTCCCGGCGCCGGTGAGGCCGACGCCCAGCTGCCGAAGGAACTCGCACAGCTCGACGACGTGGGGCTCGCAGGCGGCGTGTCGGATCTCGCTGATGCCGTTGGCGGCGGCCGCGGCGAGCAGCGCCGTCTCGGTTCCTGTGACCGACGCCTCGTAGAGATAGATCGAGGTCGGCCTCAGGCCGCCGGCGGGCGCCTCGAGCACGTGTCCGACGCCGTTCGCCTGGCGCACGCCCATCGACTCGAGCGCTTCGAGGTGCGTGTTGATGGTACGGCGGGCCGGGAAATCGCCCCCGGGCGGCGCCAGGTGCGCCCGTCCGCGCCTCGCCAGCAGTGGACCCAGCAGCAGCACCGAGCCGCGCAAGCGCCCCACCAGCGCGGCGTCAGGCTCGTCCTTGACGATCTGCGGACAACGCACGCGGAGCGTCGTGCTGCCGATTCCCTCTACTTCGCCGCCCAGATCGAGGATCAGCCGCGCCATTACCTCGACGTCGCTGATCCGCGGCACGTTGGTCAGCACGCACTCGTCGGAGGTCAGCAGGCAGGCGGCGAGGAGCGGGAGCGCCGCGTTCTTGTTGCCTTCAACCTCGACGCTGCCAGACAAACGCTGGCCGCCCTCAATCAGTAGCGTGGACATGATGAGTCGTTGGTCCTCAGTCGTTGGTCGTTGGTCCTGCCCATCCAGCCCCTCCCACCCGTCGTCAGTCGAACGCGCCGAGATACACAATCTCTTCGCGGAGCTCGATGCCAAAACGATCGCGCACGGCTGCCTTGCAGCGATCGATCAGCCCCTTGATGTCGGCCGCTGTCGCCGCACCTTCGTTGACGATGAAGTTCCCGTGCGTCAGGGAGACCATCGCTCCGCCGGCACCCGCGCCTTTCAATCCGGCGCGATCGACCAGCGCTCCAGCCGACCATGGCATGCCGTCGGGGACGACGTCGCGGCCACGCTCGGGATTTTGGAACACGCACCCTGCACTCGGCGTCTCCAGCGGCTGCGTCTGCTTGCGGAACGCGAGCGACTGGCGAGCGATCGCGCGCAGTGCCGCCGGCTCGGCCGTCGAGACCCGGAAGACCGCTGACAGCAGCACCTCACCCGACGACTGCAGCCGGCTGCGATCGTATCCGAACGCCATTGCGGCTGCCGGGACGTCGGTGCGCGAGCCGTCGGGCGCGACCAGTCGCACCTCGGTGACAAGATCGCCGATGAGCCGGCCGCCGAAATGCGCGTTCCCGAAGATCGCGCCCCCAACCGTCCCGGGCGTGCCAGCCCACGCTTCGAGGCCGGCCCGTCCGTGGTTGATCGTCCAGCGGACCAGGCCGTTGATCGTGACCGCCGCGTCAGCCCTGATGCGTCCCTCGTCGATCGCCTGGATGTCCCCCCCACGCGGGCGGATCACGAGTCCGCGGACGCCTGCGTCGGCAACCAGCACGTTGGATCCACCGCCGAGGATGGTGATGGGGACCGACGCGGCGCGCGCCATGGACAACGCCGCCTCGATCTCGCCGCTGTCGCGCGTCTCGACCAGCCAGTCGGCCGGACCGCCGACGCGGAAAGTGGTCAGCGGCGCCAGCGGCGCGCCGGCACGCAGCCTGTCGCCGAACGCCGCCCGCATCGCGGTCTCGAAGCCGGTCACGATCGGCGATCCTCGAGCGCCATCAGCGCCCGCTCCTGCACGATGAGGGCCTTCATCGCCTCCCGGGCATCGCAAACCCGGAACGTGATCGCATCCGACGGCGCCAGCTGACCGGCGATCGCGATGTCGGCTGCGATCACCGTCGCGATCTTGGGGTAGCCGCCGGCCGTCTGGCGATCGGCCATCAACAGAATCGGCTGCCCCGAGGCCGGTACCTGCAGCACGCCAAGCGGCGTCGCGTCGGAGATGATCTCGGCGCCCGGCGCGTACGCCAGGGGCAGCCCCTCCAGACGGAAGCCCATGCGGTCCGAGTTCCCCGCCACCGTATACGGCGCCGACTGCAGCATCTCGAGCGCGTCCGCGGTGAATCGATCCGCCTGCGGTCCCGACAGGACGCGAATCGTCGCGCGGCCGTCGGGAAGCGCCGCCAGCGCCTCCTGTGGTGCCAGCGCCGCTCCCTGCCGCATCGACGGATCGCCGAGCGGCAACCGGTCGCCCGCCAGCAGCGCGCGACCGCCGAGGCCACCCATCCCGCTGACCAGGTGCGTCGATCGGCTGCCCAGCGTCGGCGGCACCGCAATCCCACCGGAAACGGCGAGGTAGGCGCGGGCGCCCAGCCCCCGCGCGCCGAACCGAAGATGTGATCCTGCGGCGACGGTGAACGGCGCGTTCGATGGCGCCGTACGGCCGTCCAGCGACAGATCGAAGTCGGCGCCGGCCACGGCGACCAGCCGTTCGTCCTCGAACTCGAGCTCGGGCCCGAGGAGCGTGATTTCGAGCAGCGCCGCGTCGCGCGCGTTGCCGACCAGCGCGTTCGCGACCCGATGCGAAACCGGGTCCATCGGCCCGGCGACCGGCACGCCGTACGGCTGGTATCCCCAGCGTCCCGTGTCCTGGATCGTCGTCAGCAGCCCGGGCTTGATGACGCACACGCCCGGTTGTCCTAGATCCAAAGGTCGTACTCCGCGCGATCGATGGGGTAGAACTCGACCGCGTCGCCCGCCATCATCAGGAATGGTTCCGTGGCCATGGGGTCGAACGGCTTGACCGGCGTGCGCCCGATCAGCTGCCAGCCGCCTGGAGTCTCCGCCGGGTAGACGCCAGTCTGTATCCCGGCGATGCCGACCGATCCCGCAGGCACGCGCACGCGGGGCGTCGCCCGCCGCGGCATCGAGATCCGCGGGTCCACCATGCCGAGGTAGGCAAAGCCGGGGACGAATCCGAGCATGAAGACGCGGTAGGTCGCCGCGGCGTGGAGCTGGACGACCTCATGTTCGGCCAGCCCGCCGAATACGGCGACAGCCGGGAGATCCGGGCCGAACTCGCCACCGTAGCAGACCGGGATTCGGATCGCCGGCCGCGCCGCTGCCACCCCCGGGGCTGGCCGCGCCGCCTCGCGCTCGAGGCACGCCGCCAGCGCCTCGCTGTCGGTGTGCAGCGGATCGAAGTACACCGCCACCGATCGATAGGTCGGCACCACGTCTCGCACGCCGTCTATCGCCGCGGCCCGGATCGCGTCGGCGCACGCGATCGTACGCGCGTTCACGACGGGATCGATCCGCTCTTCGAACTCGACGATCAGCGCCGAGTCGCCGGCTGACACGATGCGATACGGAATGGACATCGCCAGGTCCCTCGACCGGGTCAGGACGCGCGCTCGGCCCCACCGAGCGCGCGCAGCAGCTTTTGATGAATGCCGCCGAATCCGCCGTTCGACATCAACACCACCAGGTCGCCCGGCCGGTGCTCCTTCGCGATCCCGGCAACGATGTCGTCGATCGTGTCGGCTTCGCGCGCCGACAGCCCCTGCGCGTGGAGATCGCGCACCAATTGAGGGATCGACAGGCGGTCAGAGTCCGGCAACGTCGATCGAAAAACCGGCGCGATCAGCACTTCGTTCGCGCCCGCAAAGGCGCGCGCGAAATCGTCCTGGAACACGCGCCGGCACGACGATGCCGAGCGCGGCTCGAACACCGCCCAGATGCGGGCGTCGGGGTTCGCGACCCGCAGACCCGTGAGCGTTTCCGCGACTGCGGTCGGATGATGCGCGAAGTCGTCGTACACCGTGACACCGTCGACAACGCCGACGACCTCGAGCCGGCGCTTGACGCCGGCAAAGGCGAGCAGCCCCTCGGCAATCCGCTCCGGACCGATCCCGACTTCGGTCGCCACCGCAATCGCCGCCGTCGCGTTGCGCACGTTGTAGCCGCCCACCATCGGCAGCTCGAAGGCGCCGAACGGCATTCCGCCGCGGCGCACCTTGAACCGCGTTGACGCGCCGGCCGGCTCCAGATCGTGCGCCTGCCACTCCACATCGTCCGAGGTGCCGAACGTCTGCACCCGCGACAGCGCGTCGCCGGCCAGGACCCGCGCCCCCGGACTGTCGGCGCCGACCAGCAGCAGGCCGATGCGCGGCACCAGCTTCACGAGACGGCGGAACGCCAGCATCACCGCCTCAAAGTCCGCGTAGATGTCGGCGTGATCGAACTCGACGTTGTTGATGACCGCGATGTCCGGGAGGTACTTGAGGAACTTCGCGGTCTTGTCGAAGAAGGCGCTGTCGTACTCGTCTCCCTCGATCACGAAATCGCGCCCCTGCCCCATCCGGTAGCTGGATCCGTGGTCGCCGAAATTGCGCGCGATGCCGCCGACCAGGACACTGGGGTCGGCGCCGCCGTGCGTCAGCAGCCAGCCGGTCAGCGAGGTCGTCGTCGTCTTGCCGTGCGTGCCCGCGACGACGATCGACCGGGCGCCCCAGAGAAAGTGCTCGCGGATCGCTTCCGGGAGCGAGCAGTACCGGATCTTGCGATCCAGCGTTTCCTCGAGCTCCGGGTTGCCCCGCGAGATGGCGTTGCCGACCACGATCAAGTCGAGGTCGCCGGTGATGTGCTCGGGAGCGTAGCCGGCCAGGGTGCGAACGCCCTCGGAGGCCAGGAAGTCGCTCATCGGCGGGTAGACGTCCTGGTCGGACCCCTGAACGTCATGTCCCTTCCGCTTCAACATCGCCGCGAGTGTCGCCATCGCGGTGCCGCAAACACCGATCAGGTGGATTCGACTAGACAACCGCGGCCTCCTCAATCACCAGGCGTGGCCGCGGCTCGGACACGACCCGGGCGGCAACGCCGAATGGCAGCGTCATCGCCGGACCGACCGTGTGGCCGGACGGAAAGCCAATCAGCACCGGACCCGGAAACTCCGCGAACAGGTCGGCCATGACGTCGCGCGCCGTCGGATCGCCAGCCGGTTCATCGCATTTCGGCAATTCACCGATGACGACCGCGGACGCCCGCGCCAGGAGCCCGGCCTGCACCAGCTGCGTGACCATCCGATCGAGCCGGTAGGGGCGCTCGCCTACTTCGTCGAGAAACAGCACGTAGCCGGCAGGTGGATCGAACGCGAAAGGGGTCGCGAGCGAAGCGAGCAGCTGTGTCAGCGTGCCGCCCAGCAACACGCCGCCGGCCTCCCCGGGCCGGATTGACTCGAGCCCTGGAGGGGCGAGCTCGCCGGCCGGCTCCCGGCGGCAGAGCGTCCTGACGAACGAATCTTCGTCGTAGCCAGCCGCGCCGCGTCCCAGTCGGCCCGCCAGCATCGGACCGTGGAATGCCACCCGCTCGCAGCCCAGGGTGAGATAGGTCAGCATCGACGTCAGATCGCTGTAGCCGATGAACGGCTTGGACGCCTGCCGCGCTGCGTCGCGATCCAGCAGCGGCAGCAGTTGCGCGGTGCCGTAGCCTCCGCGCACGCCGATGAGCCCCGCGATCGAAGGGTCGCGCCAGGCGGCGTTGATCGCCGCCGCCCGGACCGCGGCAGACCCCGCCACGTAACGCTGCCTCGCGAACACGGACTCGTCGTAGACCGGCACGAACCCCAGGCGCCGGACCTCGATCAACCCGCTGTCGAACTCCTCTCGGGTGAAGGGGCTGGCTGGAGCGACCACCGCCAGACGATCGCCCGGCGCCAGCGCGCGGGGCTTGCGCATCACAGGAAGCGCGCCATCTGATCGGCGATCGCGCGATGCTCGTCCCGGCCGAGTGCGTCGCGCAGCGCCCGCCCGGCAGCTGGCCTGGCAGCCACGGCCGAGGTCAGGAACCGTTCCTTTGCGCGCCGCTGCCGTTTCAGCGCGTCCTCGACGCGGCCGTGCGGAATGCGCTCTTGCTCGACCGCGTGGATCAGGGCCTCGAGCGCGGCTGCCTGGGTAGGATAGTCGCCGCTGCAGATCAGCGCCCCGTCGCAGCCGGCGCCGATCGCCATCACCGCGGCCTCGGGGACCGCGTATCCCGCCGCAATCGCTTTCATCTCCAGATCGTCGCTGAGGATCACGCCCTCATAGTGCAGCTCGTCTCGCAGGATCTCGAACACGATGCGGCGCGAGAGTGATGCCGGGCGCTGCTCGTCGAGCGAAGGCACCAGCACGTGCGCGGTCATGATCGCCGCAACGCCGGCCTCGATCGCCGCCTTGAACGGCACGAACTCGACCCGCCGCAGGCGGTCGGGCGGGTGCTCCACCAGCGGCAGCTCGAAGTGGGAATCGGCGCTGGTGTCGCCGTGTCCCGGAAAATGCTTGCCGCACGCGGCGATGCCCTCACCCTGCAGCGCCCGCACGATCGCGGCGCCGAGGCGCGCGACGTCCGCGGCGTTCTCCGCCAGCGCCCGATCGCCGATGACCGGGTTCTTCGGGTTGGTGTGGATATCGAGGACTGGGGCGTAGTCGAGCGTGATCCCGACGGCTTTGAGCTCTGCCGCCAGCGCCCGCGCAAAGCGCTCCGCCAGCGTCACGTCCCCGCTGCGCCCGAGCGTCGCCATCGGCGGCCACTCGGTGAACGGCGCCTTCAGGCGGGCGACCCGCCCTCCCTCCTGGTCCACCGACACCCAGGGCGGCAGGTCGGGCTGCATCCGAGCGGCGTCGTATGCCACCTCGGCGACCTGTTCCGGCTCGGCGATGTTGCGAGCGAACAGAATCACCCCCCCCAGCCCGAACTCCCGGGCCATCGAACGGAGCTCGGGCGTGATCTGATGACCGTTGAAACCGACGATCAGAAGCTGGCCGATCTGGCGGCGGAGAGCGGTCGGCGACATGTCGGTGATGATTCTATCAGCGGAAACGCGAATGGGCCGTTCGGCACGCCTGCCGCGTTTTTTCACGCGTCCGTAGGAGGCTCGGTCGAAGGGAGCGAGCCAAGCGCTGCAGCATTGTGAAGAACGCGTTCGAGCCGAGGCGAGCTAACCGGCAGAGGCGCGGGCCGTCGAAACCCGCATGCGCGACCAGCTCATTGCGGCGATCCGCGGCCTCCGCCATCGTGGCGGCGTCGCTGTCACGATCGTCCTCACGCTCATGCTCGGTATCGGCGCCAACAGCGCCATCTTCTCCGCCGTCGATGCCGTGCTGCTCAAACCGCTGCCGTATCCGGACGCCGACCGCCTCGTCGCGGTCTACGAGCTGAACCTGGCGCGCAGCCAGGCCACCCAGCTCGTGGCGCCGGTGCGCATCGAGGAATGGAACAGCGCCAGCCGCGCGCTCGCCGGCCTCGCCGGTAGCTACTTCGAGAACATGACCGACACCACCGGTGCCCTCCCGGAGCGCGTGGAGGCGACGCGCACCTCGCCGCGCTTCTTCCAGGTCCTCGGCGTGACGGCTGCCGTTGGACGCACGCCGATCGCGGCCGAAGAGACGTTAGGCGGCCCGCCCACCGTCATCATCAGCGACGGCTTCTGGCGGTCACGGTTCAACGCCGACCCCTCCGCCGTCGGCCGGCGGATTGTGTTGTCTGGCGTCGGCCTGACGATTATCGGCGTCATGCCGGCGTCCTTCCGCTATCCGACCGCGACGACCGATGCATGGGTGCCGGCGCAGATGCCCGCCGTCCTGTTACGCGCCCGGCAGGCGCGCTTCTTCACGGCGATCGGCCGTCTCGGCCCGGGTGTGACGGTCGGGCAGGCGCAGGCGGAACTCAACGCCATTCAAACCCGCCTCGGCAACCAGTTTCCCGATACCGACAAGGGCTGGGGCGTCTCGCTGTCCCCCCTGAAGGAAGAACAGGTCGGTGGCGTGCGGCGGTCACTGTGGCTTCTCGCCGGTGCCGTCGCGCTGGTGCTGCTCGCGGCCTGCGGCAACGTCGCCTGTCTACTGCTCGCCGAAGCGGCGCGCCGTGAGCGCGAGGTGGCGGTGCGGTTCGCGCTGGGCGCCTCGCGTGCAACGGTGATCCGCCAGCTGCTCGTCGAAGGGCTCGTCCTCGCGCTGATGGGCTCGGCGTTCGGACTCGTGGCTGCGCAGTGGGGTACCGCCCTGCTCCGCCAGGCGGCGACGACGCTCCCCCGCGTCCAGGATGTCCGCGTTGATCTGCGCCTGGTGGCGTTCACGATCAGTCTCGGATTGTTGACGACGGCGCTGTTTGCGATCGCGCCGGCGCTTCAGGCGACTCGCGCCGATCCCGCTGCCGCTCTTGCACGAGGAGGACGCGGTCAGGCCGGCGGGCGTCACCTGGTTCAGCGCATCCTCGTCGGCGCGCAAGTGGCCCTCGCCATCGTCCTCCTCGTCGGCGCCAGCCTGCTGATTCGTAGCTTCGCACGTCTGCAGGCGGTGCCGCCCGGCTTCGATCCGGCCGAGGTCCAGACGTTCCGCATCAGCGCGTCGTGGTCCGAACGCAACGACGCCGTCGTCTCGCGCCAGCGGCGCACCATCGCGCGCCTCGAGGAGATCCCCGGCGTCGAGGCCGCGGCGGTCAGTCATGCCCTCCCCGCCGGCGTCGATTTCCCGCCTGCTGAATTCCGGATCGTCGGCGGCCCGACCGACGAGCACACATTCGCGCTGGGACGCAGCATCAGCTCTGGTTACTTCAAGACGCTGCACATTCCGATCCTGCAGGGCAATACCTGCAACAGCCAGCAGAACGGCATCATGCCGTCCGAGGTGGTCGTGACGCGCGCGTTCGCCGATCGATTCTTTCCCGGCGCCGACCCAGTCGGCCATGCGCTGACCTCGCCCGGCTTGCCGCCGGGAACGACGATGAACATCGTCGGCGTCGCCGGCGATGTCCACGAGAGCGGACTGCTGCAACCCGCCGCCCCGTTGATCTACTGGTGCGGCTACGACGGCTATTGGCCCGACCCGTATTTCCTGGTTCGCCTGCGGCCGGGACGGCCGGCATCGATCGCCGAGATTCGGGCGGCGCTGCTCGAGATCGAGCCGAAGCGGGCGGTGTACTCCGTGCGCGCGCTCACCGAGACGCTGGCGCAGACCACGTCACAGCAGCGGGTCAACACGCGGCTGCTGGCGCTGTTCGCCGCGACCGCGCTGGCGCTTGCGGCCATGGGGCTCTACGGCGTCCTCTCCCAGCTCGTCGCCGCACGCCGCCGGGAGATCGGCGTTCGAATGGCGCTCGGCGCACGCGCCGGTCAGATTCTGCGATCCGTGGTGGCGCAGGCTGCGACGATCACCGGCGCCGGCATTGCCGCGGGATTGGCGGCCGCATTCGTGCTGGCCCGCTTCATGACGACGCTTCTGTTTGAGACCCCGCCCGTCGATCCGCTGACGTTCACTGGCGTCCCGGTCGTGCTGGCGGCCGTGGCGCTCGCCGCCGCGGCGATTCCGGCCTCACGCGCAGCGTCGGTCGATCCGATGCGGGCGCTGCGCGAAGACTAAGCGACTATAATTTTGCGCGTGCGTCTGACGTCGTCTGCACCAACCCGAATCGACCTGGCCGGCGGCACCATCGATATCTGGCCCCTCTACCTCTTTCACCAGGGCGCGACCACGCTGAACGCGGCGATCAGCCTGCGGGCGCACGTCGAGGTCGAGGCGCGCACCGACGGGGCCGTCGAGTTGCGATCGATCGACACCGACCGCACGGTCCGCGTGACCGACTGGTCCGAGCTGGACGGCGACCACGACTTGTCGCTGCTCGCGCTCCTTGCCCGGCAGTACCGAATCGAGAACACGACGCTGACCACGCGCGGCGAGTCGCCGGCAGGCGCCGGGATCGCCGGATCCTCGGCGCTGACCATCGCCGTCTGCGGCGCCCTGGCCCGCTGGACGCAGGCGCCGTACGACCCCGAGCGCCTGCTCCAGGTGGCGATGAATGTCGAGTGCCAGACGATCCGGGTGCCGACCGGTGTCCAGGATTACCGGCCGGCGCTCTACGGCGGTATCGCGGCGATCGAGCTCGGCGTCACGGGCGTCTCGCGTGCGGCCATCGACGTCGATCCGCTCGAGCTCGAGCAGCGCATCGTGCTCGCCTACACCGGGGCGCCGCGCAACTCCGGCACCAACAACTGGGAGATCACCAAGCGACACATCGACGGTGATCGGCATACCTTCGATTGCTTCGAGCGCATTCGCGACACGGCGGTCGCGATGCGCACGGCCCTCGAGGGCGGCGACTGGGACGAGGTCGGCCGGCAGATCGCAATCGAGTGGGACAATCGCAAGCGCCTCGCTCCCGGCGTCACGACGCCGACGATCGACGATCTCATCGCCCGGGCGGCGGCGGCCGGGGCGACCGCCGCCAAGGTCTGCGGCGCAGGCGGCGGCGGCTGCCTCTTCTGTTACGGACCGCCGCGGGCGCGCGCCGCGATCGCCGAAGCGCTGGCGTCGGGCGGCGCCCGTCTGCTCGACTACCGGATCGAAACCGAAGGGCTGCGATTTGGATAACGCCGCCATTGCCCGGATCCTCCGTGAGGTCGCCGACCTGCTCGAGATCAAGGGCGAGAACCCGTTCAAGATCCGCGCCTACCGCAACGGCGCCGACATCGCGGCCAACCACCCGCACGATCTCGCTCGGCTCGACGAGACCGGCTTGCGCGAGATTCCGGGCATCGGCAAGGATCTGGCCACGCGCATCCGCGAAATCTCCGAGACCGGCGACACCACCGTGCATCGCGATCTCATGGCCGAGTTCGCGCCGACGATCCTCGATCTCCTGCGTCTGCAGGGCGTCGGCCCGAAGACGGTCGCGACGCTCTACCGCGATCTGAATATCCGGTCGCTCGAGGATCTCGAGAAGGCCTGCGTCGATGGTCGGATTCGCTCGCTCAAGGGAATGGGCACCAGGAAGGAGGCGCTGATTGTAAAGGCGCTCGACGAGCGCAAGCGATTCGCCGGCCGCCATCTCCTTTCAAAGGCGCACGAGGCCTCGGCGGCGCTGCAACAGTACCTCCACGAGCGGGCGCCTCAGGCGGCCATCGAGGCCGTCGGCAGCCTGCGGCGCGGCTGCGAGACCTGCGGCGATCTCGATCTGCTCGCGACCAACGCGCCCGCCTCGCTGATGGAGGACTTTATCGCCTACCCGCCGGTCGAGCGCGTGCTCGGCCATGGCGACACGAAGTCGAGCATTCTTCTCCAGGGTGGGTTCCAGGCCGACCTGCGGCTCGTCGCCGCCGAGAGCCGGGGGGCGGCGATGCAGTATTTCACTGGGTCCAAGCCGCACAATATCGCCCTGCGCGACCGCGCCATCGGCCTCGGCCTCAAGCTGAACGAATACGGACTGTTCGGCCTCGAGGACGACCGCCGCGTCGCCGGCGAGCGCGAAGAGGACATCTACGCCGCCCTCGGCCTCGACTTCGTGCCGCCGGAACTGCGCGAGATGCGCGGCGAGATCGAGGCCGCTGCCGCCCATACCCTGCCCCGCCTGATCGAGCGCGCCGACCTCCGCGGCGATCTCCACATGCACACCACCGAGACGGACGGTAAGGACGACATCCGGACGATGGCGCTAGCGGCGCGCGAGGCGGGGCTCGAGTACATCGCCATCACCGAGCACAGCCAGTCGCTGGCGATGGCCAACGGCCTCGACGAGCGGCGCGCCATCGCCCACGCGGCGCGCATTCGCGCCGTCGACGCCGAGGACCTTGGCATTCGCCTGCTGGCCGGCATCGAGTGCGACATCAAGCCGGACGGTTCGCTCGACCTCGCCGATGATTGCCTCGCCGCCCTCGATCTCGTCGTCGCCTCGGTCCATTCCGCCTTCAACCAGGAGCGGCAGGAGATGACCGACCGTGTGCTGCGGGCGATCGAGAACCGCCACGTCGACATCCTCGGCCACGGCACCGGCCGGATGCTGCTCAAACGACCGGCCTATCCGATCGACGTCGAAGCCGTGATCGACGCCGCGGCGCGGGCGGGAGCGGCGGTCGAGATCAACAGCCAGCCGCATCGCCTGGATCTCAACGACGTCCACGCCAGGCTGGCGCGCGATCGCGGCGTGCCGGTTGTGATCTCGAGCGACTCCCACTCGCGCCACGGGTTCGGCTACCTGCGCTGGGGCGCCGCCACCGCGCGCCGGGCGTGGCTCCAGGCCGCCGACGTGCTCAATACGCGATCCCTCGACGACTTCCGTGCCTCCCTGAGACGGCACCGGAGAACGCCTTCATGAAGCTGCCGATGCTCAGCGCCGCCGACAAGCACGCGGAAATCCGCCGCCTCTACTTCAAGACGACCAGGCAGACGATTCAGGACGACCTGGCCAAGGCGCTGGATCTGCTGAAGTCGATGGCGTCAGAGGAAGAACGCGAACGGGCGACGGTCTACATGGAAGGACTGGCGCAGATGCGGCGCGACTGGAGCACGGGCCAGAAACACGCAAGGCGCTCAGGCCTCAAGGGGAAGGGCAACAGGAAGAAGCCTTCCAGGCCCTAGCGCCCAGCTCCTAGTCTTTCCCCGACTGATTCGCGACGACCTTTTTCCGCGACGAGATCCGCAGTGCCTCCGGCACGTTGCGATCCACCGACAGCTTGGCGAGATCTTTGGTCGTCAGGCGCGTCATCAACTGCATCGACAGCGCCAGGGGCGTCTTCGGGTTCTTGGTCAGCGCCAGGACCACGCCGTAGCTCTTCAGCCAGGCGCGGTTGTGGCCGATGATCCGCAGCACGTCTTCCGACACGTTCTGCATCCGGGCGAAGCTCTCCACTTCCGGCACGCTGACCTTCGGGCTGCTCAACACCGACGCACAGATCATCTTGTTCGGATCCCGGATCAGGATCGCGCGCTGCTCGCGTGTCCCCTTCATCGCCGCGCGAAGGCGCTGAGGGAAGTTCATCGCCGCGAGTTCCTGCGTGCCCGACATGCGATCCGCGTCCTCGTCTCCGTCCTCGCCGGACTCGTCGATCAGCGCCGCGACGTCGTCGACCTCGATCGGCGGAATCTCGGCGGGAAAGATGCCGCGGTCGCCGAAGAACTCGCGCAGATCGACCGGCACGTCTGAGCGGGCCAGAAACGTCTCCAGCGCTTCGGTCGGGATCTTGTTCAGGGTCTCGTCGGCGGTCTCGCGGATCTCCCGGTCTGGATCCTCGAGCAGCAGCACCAGGATCGCGAGCTGTTCGTGCGCGCGCGGCGCGAGCGCCCCCTGCGCCGCCTGCAGCCGGACGTCGCGCTCGACCTCGCCTCGCTTGAAGAAATCCAAGAGCGGCGTCGGACCCACTATCGCCCCTGCAGGTAGTCTTTGTAGTTCGCGAGGGTGAAGCGCGCGGTGACGACATCGCCGGCGTTGCCGAGCGCGCGGCCGTCGGCGCCGTTGAACTGCACCGCGATCGCGGAGGCGTCCCCGGCGGTCAAGACCATCTCGCGCCGGACGGTGACGATCTGCTGCTCTCCCGCCTGCAGCAGGCGCTCGATCGATTTCTGCCCGTCGACCGTGGCGGAGATCCAGCACGGACGCTTCGCGGTGAGCCCGATCGTCAGCTGACCGCCGGCCGGTGGTGCGGCCTGTGCCGCGGCCGGTGTCGTCGCCGGCGTCGCGGCCGCAGCTGGCGGCGCAGCCGGCGCGGACGTGCCGCCTGTGCCGGCGGACGGCACCGCCGGCACCGTCGCCGTGGGCAGCCCAGGCGGCGGCTCCGCCGCCGACGGCGGCAGGGGTGCCGGCGCCGCCGCATCCGCCTCGGATGCGCGCGACCCGGCAATGGCCGGCCGCACCGGCGCCGGGCCGGCGTGGCGCCCCAAGGTCGCGAAGTACACCAGACCCGCCGCGATCGGCACGCTGATCACCACCAGCCAGAGGAACGTGCCCGCGGTCCGGCGTTCGCTCTCGACCGCGACGTTGTCCTCGACCCGGTCCGAGGTCGGGTGGCCGGCGATCACTGAATCGTTCGGAAACTGCGTCATGAAGTCTTCGATCGTCGCTTCCGGATCGAGGCCGACTTCAATCGCGTAGTTGCGGACGAACGCGCGGCCGAAGATGCCGCCCGGCAGCTTGGAGATGTCGTTGCGCTCGAGCGCCTCCAGCACGCCGACCGAGATCTTGGTGGCGTTGGCAATCTCACGCAGCGAGACGCCGCGTCGCTCGCGCGCGTCGCGAAGCCGTGCGCCGAAGCTGCTCGCCGTCCGTTCAGCAGGCATGAACACAAGCCAACCGGCTCATGATACTGCGTCTTGATCATGCTGCACGTGTCGCTCCGTCGTAGCGCGCAGCTCCGTTGTAGGGCGTAGTTTGATTGAAGGCCTGATCCCCGCTACACCTCGAGCCTCTCAAACCGCGAGCGCGCGAGTTTCACAATCCGGCGCAGTTCGGCCACGCTGGCGCCTCGGGCTGCGCCAGGATATGAAGGCAGGAACAGGCCGATCGCGGCGAACCCTGCCGCCCCGGCGTCCGCAATCTCGCCGATGCGTGCTTCGGTGATGCCGCCAATTGCCAGCACCGGCCGATCCACCGCCCCCACGACCGCTCGAAGCCCCTCGATTCCCAGGAGCGGCGTTGCCGCTGCCTTCGACGCCGACGGAAACACCGTCCCTGCGATCAGGTAGTCGGCGTCCGAAGCGGCGTTCGCTTCGCTGACGCCATGAACCGACCGCCCGATCAGAAAGCCGGACCTCGCGATCCGTCGTGCTGCCGCGACCGGAATGGAATCGCCGCGCAGCTGGACGCCGTCGGCGCCGCACGCCAGCGCGACGTCGATTCGGTCGTTGACCACCAGGCGGGTGGACGTGCCTTTGGTGATGACGAGGAGCTCCGCGACCAGGGCCGCCAGCGCGCCGGCGTCCAGATCGCGCTCGCGGACGTGGACCAGATCGATCCCCAGGTCGACGGCGTCGCGCAGCTGCGCCGCGAGATCGCCGCCGGGCAGGCGTCGCCGATCGGTGACCAGGCAGATCATCGTGCATTCGAGGGGCGAGCGCCGAAGAAATAGGCGAGATCGGCGAACCCGGCAAACAGATTCACGACGCCCAGACCGCTCACGGCCCCCCGCACGAAGTTGTTCGAGAGCAGTGTTCGCAGCGGCGGCCACGCCATCGAGAAGTAGTTGTGCTCCCACAACGCCGGCCACCACGGCAGCACGATGAGCAGCAGGCCGACCTGAACGAAGAAGACGACGTAGAGAAACCGGCGGAACAGCGGTCAGCTCCCCGCCTGGACCTTGGTGAGGCGATCGATGCGCTCGTCCACGTCGCGGTACGATCCGGCGTCGGATTGGAGCTCCAGGCAGACCGCCAGCGCGCGCGCCACCTCGCCGGCGTTTTCGAGCGTTTCAGCCAGCTCGAACAACAGCTGGTGCGACTCGTCGGCGCTCGGCGCCGGCGCCTGCGACGCTCGCTCCAGCCACTCGAGCGCCTTGGGCATCATGCCGCGGTCACGATAAAGCCTGGCAATCAGCCGCGAGGTCGCGAACCGCAGCTTCGGCGCGCGCGCCGCCTTCTCGAAGGCCTGGATGCAGCCGTCGATGTCGCCCGCCGTCCGCAGCGCCACGCCACGCTTGTATTCCTTCTCGGCATCGTCCAGCCCCGAGCGCTTCGCGGACTGGGTGCGCATGTTGCCGAAGACATTGTCGAGATCGGCCTCGGGCTCGGGCTCCGGAGTTCTGACTGGCGCCGCTGCCGGGTTGATGGTGTCGAGGGAGACGCTGAGATCCACCTCGGCGCTCTCCGGCGACGTGTGGATCGGCTCGGGATCGGGCACATCGAAATCCCCGAGGATGCTGTCGAGATCGATCGCGTTGGCGCTCATCGCGAAGTGATGATCCTCGTTGCCGCGCCGCGGTAGAGGCTTGAGCGGCGCCTTCTTCTTGACCGGCTCCTCGGCGGCGGCCGCCGCGATCAGGAGCTCGTCCAGCGCGGCTTCATCGAGCTCGGGCGCTGGCTCGGGCGGCGCCTCGTCGAACAGCGAGCCACCGCTGAGATCGGTGCTCATGAACGGCGATTCACCGCTCAGGCGGGACGCGATGAGACCGTCCGGGTCGGGCTCGCCGAGCAGGACCAGGGTGCGCCGGAAGCGCTCGATGTTGGACTTGTCCCAGGGCTCGCGCGCCACGAGATCCTCGGCGATGAACCGCGCCTCGGTCGCCTGGCCGCCTTCGATGTAGGCGTCAGCCAGCTGCGCCTGGGCGCTGAACATCGTCGACTCCAGGCCGCCGTCGACGCAGATCTCGACCAGGTGCATGAGCGCCGGGATGTGGTTCGGCACCCGGGTCACGAATTCCTGGAGGACGGCAGCCGCGCCCGGCCAGTCGACCTGCGCCACCGCGGACTGGGCGGCGAGCTCGACCACCAGGAAGCCGGCTTCTGGCGCTTTCTCGGCGACGCTCCATCCCAGCTGCGCAATCTGCTCGCGGCGCGAGGCGTCCTCGTCGAGCAGCCGCCGCACGATCGCGACTCCCCCTTCGTACTGCTCGCCACGAAGCTGCATGTCGGCGACGGTGAGCAGCAGTTCGGGATCGTCGCCCGCGGTCTCGGCCGTGAGGTAGAGCGCCGCGGTCGCCAGATCGCCTTTCGCGATGAAGGTCTTGGCGAGCTGGGTGGAGAGCTCGATGTCGCCCGGAATCTGCGCCACCGCCTGGCGCAGCGTCTCGAGCGCCTCGTCGCTCCTGCCCGCGCCCTCGAGCGCCGCCGCGATCATCCGGAACTGCTCGATCGTGGTCGCGCACTCGCGCGCCTGAGCGTAGTCGCCGGCGGCGAGGTGCACGTCCATCAGCTTTTCCCGGATCTCGTCGTCATCCGGGTTCAGCTTCGCCGCTTCGTGCAGCACCTCGATCGCCTCGGCTTGCCGCCCCTTTTCTGACAGCTCGCCGGCGATTTCCTTGAGGTCGTTGAGGGCGCCGCCCTTGTCGCCCATCTCGATGCGCGCGCTCGCGGCCGTGAGCCGGCCCTCGTAGTCTTCGGGGTCGAGCGAGCCGAGCCGGATCCTCGCCTGGAGCGCGCCACGCACGTCGCCCTTGGCCTTGCGCAGCTCGATCAGCGTATTGAGATGGAACCGCGCATCGGCATAACGCCCCTGGCCGCCGAGAATCTCGGACACCTGCACCAGGGTGTGCTCGTGATCCGGTTTCAGCTTGAGGATCTTCTTGTAGACGGCCGCGGCCTTGGCGCCGGCGCCCTCGTCGTTGAGGCTGTCGGCGATCTGGCCGTACTGTGCGATCGCCTTGTCGATTTGGCCGGCGCGCGCGTAGAGGTCGCCGAGCGAGTTCGCGAGGTTCCAGTCGCCGGGCTGATCCTCGACCAGGCGCACGTACTCCGCGATGGCGTCGGGCAGCTTGCCCTGCCGGATCAGCTTCTCGGCGTTCCGAAGCGTGGCAGCGCGATCAATCGGCACAGTGGACAGTCTTCAGTCGGCGGTCTCGCTCGTGAGTCGGCAGTCCTCAGTCGGCGGTCTCATCGTCGGTCGGCGATCGTGAGTCCATCGTATCAAACAGCGTCGCGGCACGGAATGAGCGGCGGTGCACATCTGAGTAGCCGAAGCGCGCCACCGCCTCGAGGTGATCCGAGGTCGCGTAGCCCTTGTGGCGATCGAAGCCGTAGCGCGGATCGAGGCCGTGCAGGGCGAGCATCTGGCGGTCGCGCGTGACCTTGGCGACGATCGACGCCGCGGCAATGGCTGAGCAGCGGCGGTCGCCGTGCCGCACGCCGCGCTGGGCCATCGGCAGATCCGGCACCCGAAAGGCGTCCACAAGGACAATATCGGGCAACGGCGCGAGCTGCAGCACGGCGCGCTGCATCGCGCGCAGCGACGCTTGATGAATGTTGATGCGATCGATTTCAGACGGATCCGCCGCGCCCACCGCCCAGGCAATCGCGGCGCACAGGATCTCGTCGTAAAGGCGTTCTCGCTCGGCTGCGGGCACCGTTTTGGAGTCGCACACGCCGGGGATGTGCCGGTCGGGATGTAATACCACCGCGGCGGCGACGACGGGACCGGCCAGACAGCCGCGCCCGACCTCGTCGCAGCCGGCGACATGGACGAATCCCACACGACGCAGCGCATTCTCGAGCGTGCGCGTCGCGGGAACTCGGGTCATTGGCAGGATCTGCAGGAGCGGCTGGACCACCGGGGGCGGCGGCAGCGCGGGACCGGCCGGACAGGCGGTCGTGCCTTCCTGCCTTCCTGCCTCGCCTTCCCGCCTTCTATCCTTTGGACGTATCCTTCATGCGCGCCGCCTTGCCCTTCAGCTCGCGCAGGTAGTAGAGCTTGGCGCGGCGGACCTTGGCCGAACGCGTGATCTCGACCTTCGAGATCGTCGGCGAGTGCAGCGGGAAGATGCGTTCGACGCCCTGGCCGAACGATACCTTGCGCACGGTGAAGGATGCGCGTGTCCCGCCGCGGTGCATGCCGATGACCACGCCCTCGAACACCTGAATGCGTTCTTTGTCGCCTTCGCGCACTTTGACGTGCACCTTGACCGTGTCGCCGGACTTCATCGCCGGCCGCTCGGCCAACTGCGACTTCTCGACCAGTTCAATCGCGCTCATCACTCGCTCCTTTAAGCTCTCGCAGCAACTGCTCTTCTTCTTCGTCCAAACTCGCCGCGTCCAGTAGGTCCGGCCGCCGTTCCAGCGTCCGGCTCAAGGCCTCGCGCTTCCGCCAGCGCCGAATCTCCGCGTGATTCCCCGACATCAGCACCTCGGGCACCCTGAGCACCTCGCGAACCCCGCGAACCCCGCGAACCTCGATCTCCACCGGCCGCGTGTACTGCGGATGGTTCAGCAGCCCACGGCTGAACGTGTCGTGCGCGACCGACTGCTCGTCTCCCACCACGCCCGGCACGAACCGGGCGACGGCGTCCAGCACCACCAGCGCCGGCAGCTCTCCGCCGGTCAACACGTAGTCGCCGATCGAGAGCTCCTCGGTCACCCGCTCGCGAACCCGCTCGTCGAACCCTTCGTAGCGGCCGCACAACAGCACGATGTGCTCGAGCCCCGCCAGCCGCTCCGCCTCGGCCTGCGTGAAACGCCGTCCCTGCGGCGACGTCATGATCACCGTCAGCGGTGTTCCGCGGTCCGCCGCAATCGCGTCCAGCGCCCGGAAAATCGGATCCGGCTTCAGCACCATCCCTGGCCCGCCGCCGTACGGCACATCGTCCACGACGCGGTGCCGATCGGTCGTGAAGTCCCGCAGGTCGAGGATCTTCACATCGAGCGTCCCCCGCTCGATCGCCCGCCCGACAATGCCGGCCGCCAGCGGCTGCTCGATCATCGCCGGGAAGATCGTGACGATGTCCACGGTCATGTTGCGACGTCCGGCTTCGACCGGACCTCGTTCACTTCGATCAACCCTTCGGGCGGGTCGATGACGATCCGCTTCGCCGCCGGATCGACCTCCGTGCAAATCGCCGCGACCAGCGGGATCAGCACGTCCCCGCCTTGCCGATCGACCACCAGCCGGCTGCCCGTCAGCGTCCCTTCGACGTCCCGGACGATGCCGACCACGCGGCGGTCGCGCATCTCGACCCGGCAGCCGATGAGGTCATGCCGGTAGAAGGTGTCGGGTGGCAGCGACGCGAGTCGGTCGATCGGGACTCGCAGCTCCTTGCCCGCCAGCGCCTCGGCGCCGTTCATGGTCTCGACGCCTGCCATCCCTATCACCGGCCGCTCGCGATGGAACCGGGCCGTGGTGACGGTGAGCGTTTCGATCTTCCCCCCGCGTTCGATGAACAGCTCGGCGCCGGGCTGAAACCGCTCGTCCGGAAAGTCGGTTTCCGCGTTGACGATCACCTGGCCGCGGATCCCATGCGCCCGGGCGATCCGCCCAACGACCGCCATCTCTTCCCACTTCATTTCAGGATTCAGCGAGCCTCGCGAATCTCCAGCGTCACCTGCTTGCCGTCCTTCTCGCCGGCGGTGGCCGCGAGCGTGCGCAGCGCCGCTGCGGTCCGCCCCGATCGGCCGAGCACCCTGGCGATGTCGCGCGGCGACACGTATAGCTCGATCAAAGTCACCCGCTGGTGCTGCGTTTCGGTCACCCTCACTTCGTCGGGAGCGTCGGCGAGAGCTTTCGCAAGGACCTCGACGACCGCGCGCACTCCCGTGCCCGCCGCCGCGTCGGCGCTCACTTGGCCTCGGGCGCCGCGGCCGCGGGCTTGCCCGTCGAAGCTTCAGCGGAGACGGGCGTCAGGTGACGCTTGATCAGCGTGCGCACCGAGTCAGACGGCTGCGCGCCCTTGCCGATCCAATAGTCGACCCGCTCCTGCTGGATGTCGACCAGGGCCGGACGCGTGCGCGGGTTGTAGTGTCCGAGGATTTCGACGAACGAGCTGTCGCGGGCAGCCCGGGAGTCGGTCACGACGATGCGGAAGTACGGGCGCTTCTTGGAACCGGCGCGACGCAAACGAATGGCGACCATCACACTCTCCTACATGCGCTCGAGGCTCGATCCTCTCGCGACTGTTACGCTGCGCCAGTCTCAGTCGTCAGCGCGCGGCTGACACTGCCACCGGCTCGAGACCGCAGGCTTACCCGCGGTTGCGCAGCATCTGCATGGCCGACCGGCGCGCCTGCTTGCCGCCGCCCGCCAGTCCGGCCATCCCACCGAGCGATTTCAACATCTTCTGCATCTGCACGAACTGCTTCAGCAGACGATTCACGTCTTCCACCGAGGTCCCGCTGCCCTTCGCGATGCGCTTCCGGCGGCTGCCGTTGATGATGTGCTGCTTGCGCCGCTCTTCGGGCGTCATCGAGCTGATGATCGCCTCGATCCGCGAAATCTGCTTCTCGTCGGGCTTGTTCTCCGCCAGCGCCTTGAGGTTGCCCATCCCGGGCAGCATCCCCATGATTTGCTCGAGCGGCCCCATCTTCCGGATCGTCTTCAGCTGATCGCGAAAGTCCTCGAGCGTGAACTCGTTCGCGCGAAGCTTCTCTTCGAGCTTCTCCGCGTCCTCGACGTCGATTGCCGCTTCCGCGCGCTCGATGAGCGACAACACGTCGCCCATGCCCAGGACCCGCGACACCACCCGCTCTGGGTGGAACGGCTCGAGATCGTTCAGCGTCTCGCCGCTGCCCACGAACGCGATCGGCACGCCGACGACCGAGACCACCGAGAGCGCCGCGCCGCCGCGCGCGTCGCCGTCCATCTTGGTCAGCACGACCCCGGTGACGCCGATCTGCGCGTTGAACTCGCCCGCGCTCTTGATCGCGTCCTGCCCGGTCATCGCGTCAGCCACGAACAGCAGATCCGACGGCCGGGTCACGTTCTTGATCGCGACCAGCTCTGCCATCAGCTCGTCGTCGATGTGCAGCCGGCCCGCCGTGTCCACAATCACCGCATCGAAGCCCAGCGTCGTCGCCTCGGCGACCGCGCCCTTCGCGCGCGTCACCGGATCGGTCACACCAGCCGGATCGTGGACGCGGACACCCGCTTTCTCCGCGACCACGTTCAGCTGCTGAATCGCAGCCGGACGCTTCACGTCCGTCGACACCAGCAGGGGATGTTTGCCCTGCTTCTTCAGCCACGCCGCCAGCTTGCCCGACGTCGTCGTCTTCCCTGCGCCCTGGAGCCCGAGCATCAGGATGACGCGCGGCCTCGACGTCGACGACTGCAGCCCCCCCTCGGCGTTGCCGAAGAGCGCCACCATCTCGTCGCGGACGATCTTGACGACCTCCTGCGACGGCCCGAGCCCGCCTCGGAGAACGTCCTTGCCCGCGACCGCATCCATGGCGCGGTCGCGCACGCGATCGACAAACGCCTTGACGACCTTGAAGTTGACGTCCGCTTCGAGCAGCGCGAGCCGGATCTCGCGCAGCGCGACCTCGATGTTCTCGGGCGTCAGCCGGGACTCGCCCCGAAGCGTCTTGAAAACGTCCTGAAGTCGTGTGCTGAGGGACTCGAACATGTGCCGCTAACCCGCTCTACCGCAAACTCTTATCGTAGCGGACGGGCTCGAGCCTGTCAAACCGGCTGGGCTTTACTTGGCGCCGAGTTCGATGCGCAGCGCCTTCAGCTTGCCGATGGCGTTTTTCAGCGCCACCGACGCTGGATTCATCGTCGCGTCGGCTACCGCCTCGCCTTCCAGCTCAGCGTACGCGCGTTCGAGAACGGCGAGAGTCGTCTCGACCTCCGCGGTCGTGACGTCCAGAGATTGGCGCACGAGGTGTTCGACCAGATCGAGGCAGGCGCGCAACAGAGGCTCGGCGCGGGGATTCGGCGTCGCGCCCCGGGAGGCGGCGCGCATACCGGCCATGAGTGAATCTCGACACGCGTGAAGTTGCCCTTTAACCGTCATGTGGTTGCTAACCTGCTCAGCCGTAAACCGTTATCGTAGCCAACGCTATCGGGCACTGTCAACGTCAGTCGATGAATCTCGATTGGAGCCCCGGCGTGGGCACCATGCAGTGCTCCCGCTTCCCGAACCAGCGATAGCGGCGCCGCGCCACACCCGTGTAGAGCCAGTCTCGCAGCGGACGAGGGATCACGAGCATGGAAGCGGCCAGCGACCATGGGAAGCGCAAGCGACGAACAATTCGCAGCGCCGCCGTTGAGCCGGTGAACAACCTGCCCTCTTCGACCAGGACCACCGAATCAAGGAGGGTACTGGATGCGTGGTGTTGATCGAGGACCCGACGCGCCGCCGCCGACTGCAGCGACCCGAACTGAAATCGGTCGTCAGGATCGCGCTCGATGACGAACTGCACGAACCCGTTGCACAGGTTGCAGACACCGTCGAACAGGATCACGTTGGGGAATTGGTGAGTTGGTGAGTTGGAAAATTGGCGAGTAGAACCCACGCGCATTCACCAACTCACCAATTCACCAATTACACCGATGACAGCTTGTGTCCCATCTTCTCTTTCTTGGTCTTCAGGTATCGTCGCGTCGAATCCTGCGCGGGAATCTCGAGCGGCAGCCATTGGCTGACCGACAGTCCGTAGCCTTCGATGCCAACCAGCTTGCGCGGGTTGTTGCTCAGCAAACGCATCGATCGCACGCCCAACTCGCGCAGGATCTGAACGCCCATGCCGTAGTCGCGCTGGTCGGCCTTGAACCCGAGCCGCTCGTTCGCCTCCACCGTGTCGAACCCCTCGTCCTGGAGCTCGTAGGCGCGAATCTTGTTGGCGAGCCCGATGCCCCGCCCTTCCTGGTTCAGGTACAGCAGGATGCCGCGCCCCTCGGCCGCGATCTTCTCCATCGCCGCGTCGAGCTGCATGCCGCAGTCGCACCGGATGGAGTGCAGGCCGTCGCCGGTAAGGCACGACGAGTGGACGCGGACCAGGACGTCCAGGCCGTCGCCGATCTCCCCCCGCACCAGCGCCACGTGCGTCTGGTGATCGACTTCGTTCTCGAACGCATGCACGCGGAAGTCGCCGTAGTCGGTTGGCATCTTGGCGGAAGCCACGCGCTTGACGAGCGATTCGGTGTTCATCCGGTACTTGATCAGATCGGCGACCGTGATCATCAGCAGCCCGTGCCGTTTTGCGACTTTGGCCAGCTGCGGCACCCGCGCCATGCTGCCGTCCTCGTTCATCACCTCGCAGATCACGCCGGCCGGGTACAGGCCGCCGATCCGCGCGATGTCGACGGACGCCTCCGTCTGTCCGGTGCGGGCCAGCACGCCGCCGGTGCGCGAGCGGAGCGGGAACATGTGGCCGGGCCGCAGCAGGTCGGCCGGCTTGGTGATCGGATCGATCGCCGTCAGCACCGTCGCCGCCCGATCGGCGGCCGAAATGCCGGTGCTGGTGCGGTCGCGGGCTTCGATCGGCACGCAGAACGCGGTGTCGAACTTCGAGCTGTTCTGGCTGACCATCAGCGGTATCTCGAGCTCGTCGAGCCGCTCCGGCGTCATCGAGAGGCAGATCAGGCCGCGGCCGTATCGCGCCATGAAGTTGATCGCGTCTGGCGTCACTTTCTCGGCCGCGATCATCAGGTCGCCCTCGTTCTCCCGATCGGCATCGTCGACGATGATGATCATCTGCCCGGCGCGGACCGCGGCGACGGCGTCTTCGATCCGCGCGAACGGCGAGCTGGTCTTTTTCGTGGCCAGCGACAGCGCCGGCTTGCCCTCGGCCGTCGCCGCGCCTTTTGAGGTTTTCTTCTTCAATGTGTGACTTCCCCGGGACGGACGCTCAGCGTCAGACCCGACAATTCTGCGGCCCGGACGACGTACTTGCCGACCATGTCGCATTCCAGGTTGACTCGATCGCGGAGCTTGATGCGACCGAGGTTGGTGTGCTGCATCGTGAACGGGACGACCATGATGTCGAAGCGATCGGCGCCGAGACCGGCGACCGTCAGGCTGATGCCGTCGACCGCGATTGAGCCCTTGTGGACGATGAGCGGCGCCAGCGCCGCGGGGAAGCTCACCGTCAGCCAGTGGAACTCGGCTTCCTGGCGGAGCTCTTCGACGTGTCCGATCGCGTCCACGTGCCCCTGCACGAAGTGGCCGCCGAAGCGCTGATCGGCGCGCAGCGCACGCTCGAGGTTGAGGACGGCGCCGCGCGCCAGCGAGCCGAGCGTCGTGACCCTGACCGTCTCGGGCCCCACATCCGCATGGATTTCGCCGCGCTCCGCCAGGATCACCGTCAGGCAGACGCCGTTGACCGCCAGGCTCTCGCCCGGCCTCATCTCCGGCGCCAGCACCGAGCCGATGCGCAACCGGCGTCCGCCGTTGGTCGGCTTGCACTCCAACAGCTCGCCGACCCCTTCAACGAGTCCCGTGAACATATCCCTCGATCAAGACGTCTGGCCCCAGCGTCGCGATCCGCCGATCGTGCAGATCCGCCGACGAAAAGCTACGGTCCGGCAGCAGCGGCACGCCGCCAGCGCCGAGGGCGTGGGGCGTGACGTAGATCCGCACATAGTCCACCAGCCCTTCGTCCCACGCCGCCGCGTGCACCGCGCCGCCGCCCTCGAGCAGCAACGATTCGATTTGCCGATCGGCGAGGCGCTGAAGCGCGGCGCGCAGCGTCCGGTCGGCGGCAACTTCGATCTGCGCGCCTCGGGCTTCGAGCGGCGCGCGCAGGCCGGCGGTCGCCGCCGACGAGGCGGTTGTCACGATGATGACAGGCCCGGCGCCGGGTGTCGAGAGGACGCGGGCCTCGGGAGGCGTCCTCAGCCGTCGATCGAAGATGATGCGGGCCAGCGGCCGCTCCCGAAAGGCGCCGCGCGCGGTCAGCTCGGGGTCGTCGGCCAGGATGGTGCCGCTGCCGACGCCGATGGCGTCCACCTCCGCGCGCACGCGGTGAGCGTGGCGATTGGCCGGGGCCGATGTCAGGTTCGTGCGGCCGCCGGCCGCCTCGGCGATGCGGCCGTCGATGCTGGTCGCCGCCTTGAGGATGACAAACGGCCGCCCCTCGCGCATCAGCGTGAAGAACGGCTGGTTCAGTGACACGGCGCGCTCGGCCGCCAGCCCGACCTCCACGGCGACGCCACGCTGCCGCAGGAACGCGAAGCCACGCCCGCGCACCGCCGGGTTCGGATCCTCCACTGCGGCGACAACGCGCGCGACGCCGGCGTCCACGATCTTGCTGGCGCACGGACCCGTTCGTCCCTGGTGGCAGCACGGCTCGAGGGTGCAGTACAGCGTCGCGCCCCGCGCCCGCTCGCCGGCCTCGGCCAGCGCGTGCACCTCGGCATGGGCTTCGCCGGCCCGCTGGTGGAATCCCTGCCCCAGCACCACGCCGTCCGGCGACACGACGACCGCGCCCACCAGCGGATTGGGGCTCGTGCGCCCGGCGCCGCGCGCGGCGTGAAACAGCGCGCGTTCCATGTAGTCGCGCTCTACCATTGCTCTTCGAACAGACCGTCGACGTATTCGTCCGCCGAGAACGGCACCAGGTCGTCGATGCCTTCGCCGACGCCGACGAAGCGGATCGGCAGGTTGAGGTCGTGCGCGATCGCCACCGCGACGCCGCCCTTCGCCGTGCCATCGAGCTTGGTCAGCACGATGCCGTTGACGCCCGCGACCTCCATGAACTCGCGCGCCTGCGTCAGGCCGTTCTGCCCGACGGTGGCGTCGAGCACGAGCAGCACCTGTTGCGGCGCCCCGGCGACCTCGCGCGCCGCGATGCGCTTGATCTTGTCGAGCTCGTTCATCAGGTTCACGCGGGTGTGGAGCCGTCCGGCGGTGTCCACCAGGATCGGATCGCGCCCCTTCGCCTTGCCCGACGTGATCGCGTCGAACACGACCGCCGCCGGATCCGCGCCTTCGCGCGCCCGAATCATGTCGACGCCGGCCCGCGTCGCCCAGATCTCGAGCTGCTCGACCGCGGCCGCACGAAAGGTGTCGGCGGCGCAAATCAACGGCGTCTGGCCTTGACTCTTGAGCAGGCTGGCGAGCTTCCCGACCGTCGTCGTCTTGCCGGTGCCGTTGACGCCGACGATCAGGATGATCTGCGGCCGCGCCGCGACGACGATCGGCTGATCGACCGCGGCGAAGACCCGGCGGACTTCCTGTTTGACCAGATCGCGCAGGCTCGCGCCGTTGCGCGACTGCGCGCTCACCGCGGCGATGATGCGGTTGGTGGCCGGGACCCCGATGTCGGCCGAAATCAGGAGCTCCTCGAGGGCCTCGACCGTCTCGACGTCGATCGCCCGCGACCGCCGATCGGGCGCGTCGGCCGCCCGGACGATGTCATCGAACCGATCGACGATCTGTCTGGTGGTACGCGAGAGCCCCTCGCGGAGACGGCCGAGCAATCCCATCCAAACGATCTTATCCGGTCTCCGCCTCCGCACGTTGCCGGCGCAGCATCAGCACTTCGATCGCGGTGCGCACGTCTGTCCGCCCGTTCAGGACCTCAGCCATCTGGGTCGTGATCGGCAGCTCGACACCGTAGCGCTCGCCGAGCGCGAGCGCGACCCCCGTGGTCACCACGCCTTCGGCCACCATCTTCATGCCCGAAAGGATTTCCGGCAGCGAGCGGCCCCGCGCCAGCTCGAGGCCGACATGCCGGTTGCGGCTGAGATTTCCGGTGCAGGTCAGCACCAGGTCGCCAAGGCCGCTCAGACCGGCGAGCGTCTCGCGGCGTCCGCCGCCGGCGCACGCCAGGCGCGTCAACTCCGCCAGCCCGCGCGTGATCAGCGCCGCCAGCGCGTTGTGGCCGAGCCCAAGGCCTTCGACCACGCCGGCCGCGATCGCGATGATGTTCTTCATCGCCGCTCCGATCTCGACGCCGGCGACGTCGTCGCTGCCGTAGAGACGGAACGACGGTCCCCTGAACTCCTGCTGGACGAGGGCGATCGCCGCCGCATCCTGCGAGGCGGCCAGAATCGCGGTCGGCAACTGCCGCGCCACCTCGGAGGCGAAGCTCGGTCCCGACAAGACCACGACCGGATGCGTCGCCCCCGCCTCCTGCGCGATCACTTCCGACATCCGCAGCAGCGTCCCGGCTTCGAGCCCTTTGGTGGCGCTGACGATCACCGCACGCGGTGCCAGCGACGCCGCCGCGCGCTTGATCACCGCGCGGCAGCCGTGCGACGGAACCGCGGACACGACGAGCTCGGCGGCGCCAAGCGCGTCCGCGAGCGAGTGGGTCGGCGTCAGGCCGGCCGGAAACGGCACGTCCGGCAGATACACCGCATTGGCGCGGCGCGCCGACATCTCGGTCACCAGCGCCTGATCGCGCGCCCAGAGCCGGACGTCGTGTCCGACCCGCCCCAGATGCACGGCGAGCGCGGTGCCCCAGCTGCCGGCGCCGAGCACGGTGACGGTCCGCACTAGTGGGCCCCCACGCGGCGCTCGGTGCCCATCCACAACCGGAGCACGTTCGATCGATGTCGAAAAACGATGATCGCGGCGGCGGCGGCGGCGGCGATCACCGCCGGCGCGGGACTGCCGAGCGCGTAGGCCAGCGGCGGCAGCGCCATTGACGCCAGCACCGACCCGAGCGAGATGTATTGCGTGAACCAGACCGTGAGCGCGAACAGCGCCAGCGCCGGCGGCACTGCCAGCGGTGTCAGCACCGAGAACACGCCGCACGCGGTCGCCACGCCCTTGCCGCCCCTGAACCGAAGCCAGATCGGATAGATGTGACCGAGAATCGCGGCGAGGCCGGCGGCGGCCGGCAGCTCGGCGCCGTCGCCGACGCGCGCCGCGATCCAGACGCTCGCCGCGCCTTTGGCCATGTCGAGCGCCGCCACCAGCAGGCCGGCGGAGACGCCCGATGCGCGCATGACGTTGGCGGCGCCGAGATTTCCGCTCCCGACTCGGCGCAGATCCGCCCCCCACCGCCGCGAGAGGATCAGCGCGAAAGGAATCGATCCGATGAGATACGCGGCGGCGATCACGACGGCGGCGATCACTTGCGCTCCGACCACTCGCGCCAGCCAGGCTGGCGCAGGACCATCAGCCGCGTTGTGTTGAGCGCCGACTGCGCTGCCTGAAACTTCACCATCTCGCGGCTGCCGATGAACTGAAACGTGCGCACCCGGGTCTCGTCGTCCGCCACCACCGCGATCGCGACCGTCCCGACCGGCTTCTCCGGCGTGCCGCCGCCCGGCCCCGCGATCCCGGTGATGCCGACGCCGATGTTCGTTCCGGCGCGCAATCGGATCCCCTCGGCCATGGCTTGCGCCACCGCTTCGCTGACCGCGCCGTGCTCCCTGATCACAGCCTCGGGGACCCCGGCCAGATCGATCTTCGCCCGGTTGCTGTAACAGACCACGCCGCGGTCCACGTAGTCGGAGCTCCCCGGGACATCGGTGAGCCGCGACGCCAGCAGCCCGCCCGTGCACGATTCGGCAACGGCAATCGTCATCGTGTGCTCACGCAGCAGATCGCCGACCACCGCTTCGAGGCTGCGGCCGTCGACACTGTAGACGGACGACCCCAAGGTGGTGTGCAGCTCGAGCACCGCGGCGTCGAGCGCGGCGTCGGCGGCGGGTTTGTTCGACGCCTGGGCCGTCAGGTGGAGCTCAATCTGGCCGAGGACCGCCAGGATCGTCGTGCTGATCGGCACCGCCTGCGCCACCCACTTGCCGTAGACCGGCGCCGCCTGCGCGTCGACGTCCGATTCCGCGCGGCCGGTAATCTTCAACACCCGCCGGAACAGGCCGCCGCCGCCTGATCGCGGCCCCAGCCGCTCGGCGATGACGGCGTCCAGCATCGGCTTCATTTCTCGCGGCGGACCCGGCAGCAGCACCACCGCGGTCGATCCGTTCTCGAGCCACAGGCCCGGCGCGGTGCCTTGGCCATTGGGGAGCACGTCGGCGCCGCGCGGCACCATCGCCTGTCGACGGTTGATCTCGGGCATCACCATCCCGCGCCGCGCGAAGCGCTCGCGAAGGCGATCGACGATCGACTCATCGACATCGAGCGGAACGCCAAGTGCCCGCGCCGCCGCCTCGCGCGTGATGTCGTCCTCCGTGGGGCCAAGCCCGCCGGTGATGACCACGAGATCGGCCCAGCCGAGCGCGCTCTCGATCGCGCGCGCCAGCTCCTCGATTTCATCGGCGACCACCGCCTTCAGGCGAACGTCGTAGCCGATCGCGTTGAGACGCTCGGTAATGAAAAGAGAGTTTGTGTCGACGCGAAATGGCGTCAGCATCTCGCTGCCGATCGCCAGGATGCAGGCCGTCATAAATCGTGGAATCGGGTCATTGGGTCATCGGGCAATCGCGCAATCGCGCAATCAATTACCAGATTACCCGATTACCCACTGACCCATACCCATAGCAGGGCGCGGAGAACGAGATTCGCGTACAACGCGGCCATCGCGTCGTCGGCCATGACGCCGAGGCCGCCGTGCAGCCGCTCGAGCTTGTTGGCCGGGTACGGTTTGATCACGTCGAAGACCCGAAAGAGCAGGAAGCCGGCCGCCGCGCCCTTCCAGCCGACCAATCCGAGCAGTCCGTGTAATCCGTGTAATTCGTGGACCGGGTTCATGAACAGGGTGATCAGCATCCCCATCACTTCGTCGATCACGACCTGCCCCGGATCGGTGCGGCCGAAATGACGCTCCGCGACGTTGCCGCCCCACCAGCCGGCGAGGAAGGTGGCGATGATCGCGGCCGCCTGGACCGCGGTGGACGCCGGCAGCAGCCACCACACGAGCAGGCCCGCCGCTGAACCGAACGTGCCCGGAGCGACCGGCGCGTAGCCGACGCCGAAGACAGTGGCGACGGCGAGACCGAGGACGGGTCGGGAGCCGTTCGCCGATCGGCGTGAGGGGTCGGGAGTCGCTGGCACGATCTACAACGTTGATGGCAACGCCTGCAAACGACTCCCGACCTCTTTTACGCCGACGCGCGAACGACCCGCGTGCCGGCGAACCGATCGTGGAGGCCTCGATGATCGCGGCTGAAGAGCGCGGTCAGGAATCCCAGGCCCGCAGGCACGGCCAGTACTACCCACATCAGCGTGCGCAGGAACGCGTGACCCAGATCGAGCGCTGCGTTCGAGTCGGACTGCACGACACGAATGCCGGCCATCATCTTACCGAGCGTCTGGCCGCCGGCGGTGAACGCGACCAGATATCCGCCGTTCTGCACGAACAGGAACGCCACCAGCGGCCCCTTCGGCAGGAGACCGAGATCGTCGATCGTCAGGTAACACAGCTGCATCGTAAAGTAGATGACCACGACGTCGATCGCCGCCAGGATCGCCAGATCGAGCATGACGGCGAGCAACCGGGCGCCGACGCTGGCGTCCGGCGTCGGCTCGTCATCGCGCCACGCATCGGCCGAGGCGACCCGCTCCTCGGGCAGCACGATCGGCATGGGCGAAGGATCGTCGACCTCGAGCGCGAGATCGAAGCTCGCCGTCTTCAGCGGTGACTCCGTGCGCAGCCTGGGCACTTCGGGCGTCGCCCGCCGCACCGCCAGCGGCGAACGCGGCGGTGATGCCTTGGTGATCAGCGGCTCGTCGTCGGGAATCGGCGGCCCGAACAGCGGCAGCTCCTCGCGCCGGGAATGGCGCGGCTCAGCGACCGCCGCCAGCGACATCGGCGCAACCGCGGCGCGCTGCGGCTCGGCCTCCGCGGCGCCGAATACCTGGTCGAGGTAGCTGTCGGCGTCCGTCGTCGCCCGGTCGCCGCTCCACGCGCTGGCCGCGTCGATCAGCGAGAGATCCCCCAGCGGATTCGCCGTCTCGTTGTCGCGCCGAATCACAAAATCGGGTTCCGGAACCGGCGAGTGGAGGGAAAAATCGTATTGGCAGTTGCGGCAGCGGTCGACCTGCTCGAAGCCCAGATATCCGCATTTTGGACACTTCATCGGTTCCGCCGCTCATCTTTCTGGCGATCGGGCGCGTCGGCTGGCACAGCGGTCAACGCCAGCAGCTGCCGCTGGATGTCGGCGCGAAGTCGATCGGCATCCGGCTGCTCCGGATCGGTTGGCCGGACCGCGTCGAGGGCGGTCATGGCATCGCGGAGGCGACCGCCGGCGGCCAGCGCCCGGGCGCGAAGCAGTGCCGTCTCGCCTCGGCGCGGCAGCGGCAGCGCCGCGTCGCGTGCGACCGGCGCGGACGCGGCGGCAGGCGCCGGGTCGGACCTCGTGCCGACGTGCGCGAGCGCCACGATCGAGCGCCAGCCGATCATGTCGTTCCACGCCGCCGCGCCTGTCAGCGTGACGATCGCAGCGGCTGCCGCCAGGATCGCGGCCACACCGAGCAGGCCGCCGATGGATCGCGACGCCTCTCGCAGCGCGCCTGGCGCGCGCTGGCGCCGCGTCCGATCGGCGCGCGCCGACTCGGCCGGCGGTGCGGTCGTCTCGGATCGGTTCAGGCGGTCGAGCACCGCCAGCGCCTCGTCCGAGGGCGCTCCGCCTTCGATCGCCGACTGCAGCAGACGCCGGGCTTCGTTGCCGTCGCCCCGCTGGAACGCGGCGATGCCGTTCTGCAACAGTTCTTCGGACTCGCGCTGCCGCTCCGCCTGCGCGCTGCGCGCGCGGTCGATGTAGGCACGAGCCCGGGCATGGCTGCGATCGAGAAAGAGCGCGCGGGTCCAGACATTGATCGCCAGCTCGTAGCGGGACGCAAAGTAGTGGTCGAGGCCGACCAGCAGGAGCTGTTCGATCTTGGCGTCGCGATCCGATCCCGACGCGACATCCGCGTGAGCGCGAGAGCCGTCGGTACGGAGCGGATCGGACATAAGGGCGGTAACTGCGCCGCGATCATAGCATGGTGATCTGCGGAAGTACAGCGCTAGAATCGGGCGTCGCATGCTGATCGAATCCATTCCCAACGTCAGCGAAGGGCGCCGTCCGGACATTGTCGCCGCCATGGCCGCCGCGATCCGCGCCGTCGAGGGCGTCCGGCTGCTCGATCACTCCTCCGATCCGTCGCACAACCGATCGGTGTTCACGCTGGTGGGCGACGCCGCGGGCGTCGAGCGCGCGGTGCTGGCGCTGTTCGAGCGCGCCGTC
>DATASG010000128.1:0-3589 GCA_036269295.1 Vicinamibacterales bacterium
TGCAGATTGGCGTGGCGGCCCTGGCGTTGCTGATGGGCGGCTGCGCCGCGGGCGCGGCGTACCGCCACGGCGATACGGCGATGCGGGCCGGGAACCTCGACGAGGCGGTTGCCGAGTATCGCAAGGCCGCCCAGGCCGCGCCCAACAACGCCACCTACAAGATTTCGCTGCAGCGCGCGATGCAGGCCGCATCCCGCGCCCACCTCGAGAAGGCGCGCGAGTACGAGAACCAGGATCAGCTCGAGGCGGCGCTCGGCGAGTACCGGGCCGCGGCGGAATACGAGCCGAGCAACCGCCTGGCCTCGGCGAAGGTCGCCGAGCTCGATCGGACGATTCGCGAACGCGTCGAGGCGTCGCGGCCCAAGCCGGCGATCCAGGGGATGCGCGAGCGGGCGCGGCTGGCGTCGGCCGAGCCGATCCTGAACCCGGCGTCGCGCGAGCCGCTGAACCTCCACTTCAACAACGCCAGCCTGCGCGACATCATGAACGCGATCGGCGCCGCGCACGGCATCAGCGTCAGCTTCGACCGCGAGTACGCGGATCGCGCCACCACCGTGAACCTGGACGGCATCCCGCTCGAACAGGCGCTGAACCAGATCATGACCACGAACCAGCTCTCGTACAAGGTGCTGGGCGAGAAGTCGATCTTCATCTTTCAGGACACGCCGCCCAAGCACGCGCAGTACGACGAACAGGTGATTCGCACCTTCTACCTGTCGCACGCCGACGCCACCGAGGTGCAGCAGATCCTGAGCACGATCATCAGGCTGCCAGGCATCGCGGTGCAGCCGGCGATCACCGGCAACAAGACCTCGAACACCATCACCGTGCGCGGCACGACGTCGGTGGTCGGGATCCTCGAGAAAATCATCGAGCAGAACGACAAGCCGCGCGCCGAGGTCATCATCGACGTCGAGATCCTCGAGGTCGATCGAGCTCGGAGCAAGACGTATGGGTTGAACCTGTCGGATTACGGGATCGGCGGCATCTTCTCGCCGGAGGTTTCGCCCAGCAGCACGACCGGCCCGAGCACCGGGACGACGGGGTCGACGGGCACGACGACCACGAACACCGGCACGTCGACGGCGCCGAGCGCCGTCAAATCGCCTCCACCCTTCAACCTGAACACGATCTCCCGCGGCGTCAGCACGGCCGACTTCTACCTCGCCGTGCCGACCGCGATCGTGCGCTTCCTCGAGAGCGACACCAGCACCAAGGTCATCGCCAAGCCGCAGCTACGCGGCGCGGAAGGCACCAAGCTGACGCTGGCCGTCGGCAACTCGATTCCGGTGATCTCGACCAGCTATACGCCGATCGCGACCGGCGGCGCCGGCGTCAACCCGCTCAGCTCGTACACCTATCGCGATGTCGGCGTGAACATCGACATGACGCCGACGGTGACGCTCGACGGCGATATCAGGCTCGACCTCACGCTCGACAACAGCCAGCAGGGCGCCGACACCAACGTTGGCGGCGTGACGGTGCCGTCGTTCGTGCAGCGCAAGATCAGCACGCGTCTGCGGCTGCGGGACGGCGAGTCGAACCTGCTGGCCGGCTTGCTGCAGACGAGCGACATCAAGGGCGTGACCGGGCTTCCAGGGCTCATCCACGTTCCGTTCATCAGCAGCCTGTTTGCGGGCAACAGCGTCACCACCAACCAGACCGAAGTCGTGATGCTGCTGACGCCGCATATCATCCGCACGCACGAGATCACGGAAGCCGACCTCCGACCGATTTTCATCGGCTCGCAGCAGAGTCTCGGGATCGGCGGGCCGCCGCCGCTGATTGCGCCGCAGCAGCCGGAGGCGCCGCCGCCGCCCGTCTCGCCGCCCGCCGCGGTTCCACCTGGCGTGCCGCCCAGTCAGCCTGCCGGTTCGATACCCACCGGAAACCCGCCGGTCCGCGGACCGGGAGGCTCGACGCTCGTGGCTCCGCCGGGGTCGTCGCCGGTTCCCGGAACCGTATTGCTCCCAGCGGCGACGCCGCCCGTGCAGCCTGCCGTGACCACCGATGCGCCGCCGCCGGCAGCGCAGCCGACGCCGGCCCCGACGCCGCCGCCAGCCGGAACGCCGCCGGCCGGGACGCCGCCATCGCCGGACACGACCGCAGCCGCGGTGCCGACCACGTCGCCCGGCATCGGGTCGGCGCAGGTCCTGATCTCGCCATCGTCTTCGACGTTCCGCGTCGGCGGCGGTCCGTACACCGTGCCCCTGGTGATCAACGAGGCGTCCCGCATCTCGACGATCACCCTGACGCTGATCTTCGATCCGACCAAGCTGCGCGTGGCCAGCGTGCAGGAGGGCAGCTTCCTGCGCGGCAACGGCGTGCCGGTCGTGTTCACGCAGTCGGTGAACGGCAACCGCGTCGACATCTCGCTGACGCGGAGCGCCGACGCCATCGGCGCCTCGGGCACCGGCGTGCTGGCGGCGCTGCTGTTCAACGCCATCGCACCAGGGCCGGCGACGCTGACGCTCAGCGGCACGGCGACGGGGCCGGGCGGCACCACGATGGGCTTGCGGTTTACTCCGGTGACGATCACCGTTCAATAGCCGTATGCGAGCCTCATCGGGCTATACGTTCGTCGAGCTGCTGGTGGTCGCGACGATCGTGCTGATCCTCGCTTCGGCGATCATGCCGCTCGCCAAGGTGACCGCGACGCGGTCGCGGGAGGCAGAGCTGCGGCGGTCTCTGCGCGAGATACGCACCGCGATTGACAAGTACAAGGACGCCGCGGATCTGGGGCAGATCGGGTCGCTGGACCTCAAGGTCGGGAACGAGAACTACCCGCCGGATTTGCAGGTGCTGGTGGACGGCGTGACGGCGGCCAACGACGCGACGGGACGGAAGCTCAAGTACCTTCGCCACATTCCGGTCGACCCGATGACGCGCGGCACCGAATGGGGCATGCGCTCGTATCAGGACAAGCCGGATGCCACGCGGTGGGGCGGTCAGAACGTCTTCGACGTCTACACGACCTTCGATGGCAAGGCTCTCGACGGCACCAAGTACAAGGACTGGTAGGACGATTTGGTAATTGGGGAATCTGGTAATCGGGTAATTGATTGGGAGATTGGACGTCCTGCGCGTTGGGCGATTGGACGTCCCTGGCGGCGCCGCGCTCTTCGCGAATGCGGCTTCACGATGATCGAGCTGATGGTGGTGATGTTCCTGATCTCGGTCCTGGCGGCCATGGGGATGGCGCAGTATCGGAACAGCGTGATCTATTCCCGCGAAAGCGTGCTGAAGGAGGATCTCTTCCGGCTGCGCGACGCGATCGACCAGTACTACGCGGACAAGGGACAGTATCCGAGCACGCTGGACGCGCTGGTCAGCGACGGCTACGTGCGCAAGCTGCCTGAGGATCCGTTCACCCGCAGCAGCACCAGCTGGCAAACGATCCCCGCCGAGCCCGACCCCAACAATCCCACCGCAGAAGCCGGCGTCTACGACGTCAAGAGCGGGTCCGACGCGACCGCGATTGACGGCAGCAAGTACGCGGAGTGGGATTAGATCGCCAAACCGCTTTAAGGAACGATCACGCCGGCCAGCGACGTCGTCGTCGTCTTTGGCGTATCGGCGGGCGTCGCGG
>DATASG010000129.1:0-2844 GCA_036269295.1 Vicinamibacterales bacterium
CTGCAGGATGAGATCGTTGGCGTCGTTGTTCTGGAAGAACGTCCGGCGGCGGCTCTCGATTTCCTGCGCCAGCGTCCGATCGGGATTGGTCGTCTTCCACAACTCCCGCCGCCACCACTCCTGCGAATACAGCCAGCCGAGCCAGACCATGCCGTACGCTTCGATGCCCTTGCGCGGCGGCGACGTGTAGTCTCCACCGTTGAACGCCGGGTCGGTTGTGAGCGCGGCGATCTGCCCCTCGAGCCGCACCACGCCGTGCGGCCATGCCTTCGCGGTGCCCGACGTGGCGACGATGCGATCGGCGAACGCGGGATGGCTCACCGCCCACTGGAACGCCTGCTCCGCGCCCATCGAAAAGCCGATGATCGCGCGCACGTGCGCCACCTTCAGATCGTCGGCGAGCAGGCGCCGGACGGCCTCGACGTTGTCGCGGATCGTCATGATCGGGAAGCGCGGCCCGTGAAACGGCTCCGGCGTGTTGCTCGGCGAAGAGGACGAGCCGTTACCGAACAACTCGGTCGCGACCAGAAAGAGCTTCGACGGGTCGAGCGCGCGATCCGGCCCGATCAGCCATTCGTAGCCGTGATGGTTCGCCATGTAATGCGACGGCAGCAGCACGACGTTGTCGTGCGCGGCGTTCAGCCTGCCGTAGGTGCCGTAGACCACCTTTGCTCTTGGCAGCGTGACCCCGCTCTCGGTGTGGAAATTGTCGATCGCGAATTCGTGGTGCTCGGCCGCGTGCGCCGGTGCCGCCGGTTGCTGGGGCGGCGCGATCGAACCGGACAGCAGCACCGCGGCGATCAGAAGGCGGTGATTGATCATGGGCATCCCTCATGAAGAAGGGCGTCTCGGGACGCGCTACTCGAAAAAGTGGGGGACGAACCGGCTCAGGTTGTCGGTGACCAGCGCGCTCGATTCGCGGATCCCCATGCCGGCCGAGACGCCGTCGATAACCCAGCTGCCGATAACCGGATGCTGGTCGTTCGCCGCCGCGACGAGCTGCTGGAACACGAACCCTTCCTCGCCGTAGTCGCCGCCGGTATCGGCGACCCGGCGCTCCTCGACCACGACGCTGACGTTCGCGCCTTCGCGGCTCATCTTCGGCTTCTTCACGTACGATTTCAGATCGCGCGGCGCGTCCAGATAGGCGGGGACGAGGTTCGGGTGGTTCGGAAAGAGCTCCCAGAGCACCGCCAGGATCGCCTTGTTGGACCAGAGCATCTTCCAGATCGGCTCGATCCACTGTACGCGCTTGTAGGTATCGAGCGCGTGCTCGCCGAACTCCTCCGCCACCATCCACTCCCACGGATACAGCTTGAAGATGGATTTGATCGCCCGCTGCTGAAGATCGACGAACTCGTGCGCATCGGGATCCCAGCCGATGTCGCCGACCAGCAACGCCTCGGTCGTCAGGCCGGCTTCGATCGCCGTATCGCGCATATAGGTCGACGTCATCAGATCCTCGGCCTGCGGCTCCGGCATCGCGGCGAAGTGCAGCACCTCCCCGGTGAGGTAGTCCTTCAGCTCTTTCCATTTGGCGACCAGGCGCTCGTGGATGCTGTTGAACTGGTCGGTGCCCTTGCGGACGTCTTCCTTCCAGTACCACTGCGCGATCGACGCCTCGATCAGGGCCGTCGGCGTGTCGGCGTTGTACTCGAGCAGTTTGGGCGGCGTGCGGCCGTCGTAGATCAGATCGAAGCGCCCGTAGATCGCCGGCGGCTCGCTCTCCCACGCCCAGGTGATCGCAGGAACCGCGGCCGCAGGAATGCCGAACTCGGCGAAGCGGTTCTTGTCGATGACCTCCTGGGCCGCGTCGAGGCACCGCGCCTGCAGCTCGTTGGTCGCCGCTTCGAGCTCGTCGACCTCGCGCGCCGTGAACTGGTAGCAGACCGACTCGTCCCAGTACACGCCGTTGGCGGTGTGATGGTAGATGAGCCCCTGAGCTTCGACGATGTGTTCCCAGTCGGGGCGTGGCGTGGACGTGAGGCGCTGCATCTCAGCTCCCGGCGCTGCCGCCGCTCCCGGTCTTGCCGAATCCGCCGCGCACGACGCCACTGCGGCTCGCGCCGCCGCCCGGCGTCCCGATGCTCCGGGTCGGGATCCCGGCAACCGGCGCATTCGAGTAGGTGCCGCCGAGCGGCACACCGTATCCGAGCGGGAAGATCCGGCCGCCGTATGGGTAGTAATACCAGCGGTATAGCCCGGGCCGGTAACCGCTCGCTTGCGAGTTGCATTGCCGCTCGTCGACGACGCGTCCCTGCTGATCGGTACAGGTCTGCCAGCCGGTCCCGTCCTGGCCCTGTCCGGCCGGGGGCGCGTTGGAGCCGCAGCCGGCCGCGATCGCCGCCGCGGCCAGGGTTGGCACAATCCAGAGCTTTTTCACCAGCGCTAAGTTTAGAATGAACATCGTATGAACAAGACAATCATCTTCGGGGCCGCCGGCCTTGCGCTCGCGGCCGCCGTGTCCTCCACCGCGCCGCGCGCCGAAGGGGAGCCGTCCTGGAACCGGAAGGCCGCCGCCGCGTATCTCGATCAGCGCGCCACCTGGTGGACCACATGGCCCAACGCGCAGCGCGATCACGGTACGTTCTGCGTCTCGTGCCACACCGCGCTGCCCTACGCGCTGGCGCGTCCGGCGCTGCGGCGGTCGCTCGGCGAGACCGCGGCGTCACCTGCCGAGGCGGCGCTGCTCGCCAACATCACCAAACGCGTGACGATGTGGCGCGACGTCGAGCCGTTCTATCCCGATCAGCTGCGCGGTATCCCCAAGACCAGCGAGTCGCGCGCCACCGAGGCGATCCTCAACGCCATCATCCTGTCGCGTCGAGACGCTCGCGACGGCGC
>DATASG010000130.1:0-3247 GCA_036269295.1 Vicinamibacterales bacterium
TGCGCATGATCAAGATGATCATCGCACCGCTGCTGTTTTCGACGCTGGTGGTCGGCATCGCCGGCACCGGCGATATGAAGACGATGGGGCGCATCGGCCTGAAGGCGATCATCTACTTCGAGGTCGCGACCACGATCGCGCTGTTTCTCGGGCTCGGGCTCGTCAACCTCTTCAAGCCGGGCGTGGGCGCCGGGACCTCTCTGCTGGCCGGCGCCGATACCAAGGCGGCTGCGGCGATGGCCCAGAATCAGCAGCACGCCTGGGACATTCTGCTGCACATGTTCCCGACCTCGGTCGTCGACTCGATGGCGCGGGGCGACATCCTGCAGGTTGTGATCTTCGCGATGTTCTTCGGCATGGCGGTTGCCGCGATCGGCGCCAAGGGTAAGCCGGTGCTCGATCTGATGGAGAGCACCGCCCAGGCGATGTTCAAGTTCACCGGCTACGTGATGGCCTTCGCGCCGATCGGCGTGTTCGCGGCGATCGCCGCCACCGTCGGCAGCAAGGGACTCGGCATCCTCCTGACGCTCGGCAAGCTCGTCGCCCTGATGTATCTCGGCCTCGCCATCTTCGCGCTCATCGTGCTCGGCAGCGTCTCATACTTGATCCGCGTTCCATTCCTGACCTTCGTGACCGCGATCCGCCAACCGATGCTGATCGCGTTCACCACCGCCAGCTCCGAAGCCGCGCTCCCCAAGTCGCTCGAGATCATGGAGCGCTTCGGCGTCCCCAAGAGCATCGTCGGCTTCGTGCTGCCGACCGGCTACAGCTTCAACCTGGACGGATCGACGTTGTATCTATCGCTGTGCAGCGTGTTCGTGGCGCAGATGGCGGGCGTGCCGATGACCTTTGGCCAGCAGTTGATCATGATGCTGACGCTGATGCTCACGAGCAAGGGGATGGCCGGTGTGCCGCGGTCGGCGTTGGTCGTGCTCGCCGCGACGCTCGCGACCTTCAACCTGCCGCTCGAAGGCGCCGCGATCTTGCTCGCCATCGACCAGGTCCTGGACATGGGACGACCCGCCATCAACGTCATGGGCAACTGCATCGCCACCGCGGTGGTGGCTCGCTGGGAAGGCGTCTTCGACGACGAGCGGATGCGAGCGTTTGCGCGCGGCGCCGAATCCAGGGCGGCCTGATGCGTATCGCGGTGGTTGGCGCGCGAGGCCAGCTCGGTGCGGCGCTCGCCCACGAGCTCGCCGTCGGGCATGACACGGTCGCCTTCGGGCGCGCCGAGCTCGACATCAGCGACGCCGCCGCCGTGGCCGCGGCGATGGCGCGCGTCGGACCGGACGTGATCCTCAACGCCGCGGCGTTTACGAACGTCGATGCCGCCGAGGATCGGCCGATCGAGGCGCTGAACAGTAACGCCTTCGGGGTGCGGGCGCTGGCACGCGCGGCCAGGATCCACGGCGCGACGCTGGTGCACTACAGCACCGACTTCGTCTTCGATGGACGCGCGACCACACCGTACCTCGAGACCGACCGACCGAATCCCCAGAGCGTCTACGCCTCGTCGAAGCTGCTGGGCGAGTGGTTTGCACAGGACGCACCCCGCAGCTACGTGTTGCGCGTCGAAGGCCTCTTCGGCCGGACGCCGGGCGCCGGCCCCGCGAAAGGCAGCGCCGCCGTGATCCTGAACGCGTTGACGGCAGGCGCGGAGGCGAAGGTATTCGAAGATCGTGTGATCACGCCGTCTCACCTGTCCGACGTGGCGCGAGCGACGCGACATCTGGTCGAGACGCAGGCACCGGCCGGGCTGTACCACTGCGTGAACTCGGGAGCGACCACCTGGTACGCATTTGCAGCGGAGATGGCTCGCATCCTTGGCGTCGAGCCCCGTCTGACGCCGATCCGCATGGCCGACATGCACCTGCGCGCAACGCGGCCGGTGTACTGCGCGCTGTCGAACGAGAAGCTGCGGTCGATCGGTATCGAGATGCCGTCCTGGCAGGAGGCGCTGGCACGAAGTTTGGGGGCGAAGGGACCCGAGGATTTGAGAATCTGAGGGTTTGAGGATTTCAGGAGGCCTCTGAGGAGGTAGATGCGTGCGCAAATTCTCAAATTCTCAAATTCTCAAATCCTTAAATCCTTAAATCCTTAAATTCTTAAATTCGCTACCGCCCGGCCACGATGGTCGAAACGAGGGCGCCAACCGCCAGACAGGACGTGAGACCCGGTGAATCGATCCCGGCGGCCTGCACGATCGAGGGGTTCACGCGATCGCGGCGGATCAGGAAGTCCGCAAACGACTCCGACGGCGGGTGCAGCTTGGCCCGAATGCCGCTGCCCGAGAGCCGCAGGTCGTCGATCGTCACGCCATCGATCAGGCGCCGCGCCGATTCGGCGAACGCCTCGAGCGGCTCGCGGTCGTTCTCGTAGTCGTCTTTTCGATCCTGGTAGCGGATCGTGGGGCCGAGCCACACTTGCCCTCCAGTTGTTCGCACCAGGTGGACGCCGAGACCGTGACCCGAGCGGTGCGGCAGCGGATAGACCAGCCCGTTGACGAGCCTTCGCTTGGCCGGCGTGAACTCCGCGTACTCGCCGCGGCACGGGTAAATCGTGAAGCTCTCGCCGCCGAGCATCTGCGACACCTCGTCGGCATAGAGACCGGAGGCGTTGACCACCACGCTGGCCACGATCGATTCGCGCTCGGTGGTGAGCACCATGCCGTCGACGTGGCGATCGGCGCCGACCAGCCTGGTGCCGGGCAGGAAGATCACGCCGGCGTCGGCCGCCACGCGTAGCAGCGCACCAACGAGCTCCTCGGCGTTCACGATGCCGCTGTCAGGCGACCAGAGCGCGAACCGCGTGTTGACCGCCGGCTCGCGCGCCACGATGAAGGCGCGGTCGACGATTTCGAGGCCGGCGACGCCGTTGGCCGCGCCGCGCCGCTGCAGCGCCTCGAGCTCGTGCACCTCGTGCTCGTCGTGTGCGACGATCAGCTTCCCGGAACGCACGTGCGGTACGCCGTGGCGCGCGCAGAACGCGTACATCAGCTCGCGCCCCTCGACGCAGAGCCGCGCCTTGAGCGAGCCGGCCGGATAGTAGATACCCGCGTGAATGACGCCGCTGTTGTGGGTGCTGGTGTCCATGCCCGGACGCGGATGGCGCTCGAGCAGGCAGACCGACGCGCCGGTAGCGGCGACCGAGGCGGCCGCTGCCAGGCCGGTGACGCCCGCCCCCACGATCGCGACGTCGATCCGCGTGGCATCGGAGCGTGATCCTGTCATCGGCCGCCGCGCTC
>DATASG010000131.1:0-5756 GCA_036269295.1 Vicinamibacterales bacterium
CGACGATGTGGAAGAATGGCTGGTGGGGGGAATCGAACCGAGCCAGCTGCGCTGGATTGGGGAGTTATGAGATTGCAAAGTGCAAATTGCAAAATGCAAAATGAATTTAGCAATTTGCAATCAGCAATTTCCATTTGACGATGTTTTCCCGACTCCAGACCTACGCCTCGTTTGTTCGCATCAGCCATTCCGTGTTCGCGCTGCCGTTTGCGCTGGCCGGCGCGCTGCTGGCCTACAGCGGCATGCAGCAGCCGATGCCGGCGGATCAGCTCGGCTGGCGCTCTGCTCGACAGCGCGACCCGCCAGGGCGCGCGCGCGCTGGGGTTCGATCAGGACTTCGGCACGATCGAGCCGGGGAAATCCGCGCGGTTGCTCGCCGTCAGCATCCCGCCGAAGACCGACGATGTGGAAGAATGGCTGGTGAGCGGCGTCGAGCCGAACCAGATACGCTGGATCGGGGAGGCGTGAGAATGCAAAATGCAAAATGCTGAGATGTCCCGTCTTCGCGTTTACGCGTCCTTCGTCCGGGTGAGCCATTCTGTGTTCGCGCTGCCGTTCGCCTTGGCGGGAGCGCTGCTGGCAGCCCGGCACCACGCGGTCACCTGGGTGATTGTCGGTTGGATCCTGGTCGCGATGACGGCGGCGCGCAGCGCGGCGATGGGATTCAATCGCCTGGTCGACGCGCGGATTGACGCGCTGAACCCGCGGACGGCGATGCGCGAGATCCCGCGCGGCGCGATGAGCCTGCGCGAGGCGGCGTGGTTCGTCGCGCTGTCGTCAGCGGCATTCGTGTTCGCGTCGTGGCGGCTCAACCCGGTGTGCCTGGCGTTGTCGCCGGTGGCGCTGGCGATCGTGTTCTGGTACTCGCTGGCCAAGCGCTTCACCACCTGGACGCAGCTGTTCCTGGGCCTGGCGATGGCGGTGGCGCCGGTCGGCGGCTGGCTGGCCGTCGGCGGGCGCGGCGGCTGGGAACCCTGGCTGCTGGCGGCGGCGATCGGCGCCTGGGTCGGCGGGTTCGACGTGCTCTACGCGTGCCAGGATCTCGACTTCGACATCGCGCACGGGCTGAATTCGATTCCGGTGCGCTTCGGCGTCCGTACCTCGCTCGTGATCTCCCGCGTCATGCATGTGATCGCGGTCGCGTGCCTGCTGGCGCTCGCGGTGGTGACGCCGCTGGGCGGCGTCTACCTCGGCGGCGTGGCGCTGGTGGCAGCGATGCTCGTCTTCGAGCAATCGCTGGTGCGCGCCGACGATCTGTCGCAGGTGAAGCGCGCCTTCGATCTGAACGGCTACGTCGGGATCCTCTATCTGCTCGTGCTCGTAGCCGCGCTCTATGGCCAGTGAACCGCGCCGGGACGGCCGCGAGAAGGTCTCGTGCGCATGAAGGCGATCGCGATTGCGGTGACCGGCGCCAGCGGCGCCATCTACGCGACGCGCACGGTCGCGGCGCTGCTCGAGCGCGGCGTACACGTCGAGCTGATCGTGTCCGACTATGGCCGGCGGCTGCTGCGCGATGAGCTCGGCGAGCAGGCCTCTATCGATCGGCTGATGCCGTTCCTGACCGAGAAGTACGGCGCCGGCGTCGGGGCCGGCACGATGACGATCCACAGCAACCGCGATCTCGGCGCGACCATCGCGAGCGGCAGCCACGGCTGCAGCGGCATGGCCATCGTGCCGTGCTCGATGAAGACGCTGGCTGCGGTCGCGCACGGTCTGTCGCGCAACCTGATCGAGCGCGCCGCCGACGTGATGATGAAGGAGCAGCGCCGTCTGGTGATCGTCCCTCGCGAGACGCCGATGAGCCTGCCGCAGCTGCGGAACATGGTGCTCTGCGCCGAGGCGGGGGCGATGATCCTGCCGGCGATGCCGGCGTTCTACCAGCAGCCGAAGACGCTCGACGACCTCGCCGACTTCGTGGCGGGCAAGATTCTGTCGGCGCTCGGCATCGAGCACGAGTTGTACCCGGCGTGGACAGGACAGGTGGATCGCGAGTGAACGGAGGTTACGGAGCGTGATCCCGTCACCTGCGTCCCCGCTGTTGCCCTGACTGCATGACGGACATCTCCAAGTCGCCCGCGCGGATCGCCGGCATGTTCGACGCGATTGCCGGGCGCTACGATTTCCTGAACCACCTCTTGAGCGCCGGACTCGATCGGCGCTGGCGCGGGCGCGCCATCCGATCGCTGCGGCTGACCGGCGGCGAGCGTGTCCTCGACCTCTGCACCGGCACCGGCGATCTCGCGATCGCCGCGGCTCGGGCGCGGCCGCCGGCGGCGCGGGTGGTCGGCGTTGACTTCTCCGGCGCGATGCTGGACGTGGGCGCGCACAAGCTGCGAAGCGAGCGTCTCGACGCACGGATCGCGATGGTGCGCGGCGACGCCACGCGCGTGCCGCTCGGCAGCGCGTCGGTTGAAGCGGTCACGATCGGGTTCGGCATCCGCAACGTGGAGCAGATGGACGTCGCCTGCGCCGAGGTGTACCGCGTGCTGAAGCCGGGCGGGCGGCTGGCGATTCTCGAGTTCGCGGTGCCGACGCTGCCGGTATTCGGCGCGGTTTACGGGTGGTACGTGAACCGCGCGCTGCCGCGCATCGGCCGCGCGTTGTCGCGTGACGACTCGGCGTACGCGTACCTACCGGCGTCGATCGGCGCCTTCGCGTCCCCTGATGAGTTTGTGAAAATCCTGCGACAGACCGGGTTCGGCTCGATATTTCCCATCCGCCTGATGCTCGGCAGCGTCATTCTGTATACGGCTCAGAAAAAGGATGGGGAATAGGGCCTAGGGGCCAGGGCTGGGGCTGGCTTCCTTTACGATCTTTTACCAGCCCCTGGTCCCAAGCCCCCATTCCCGCCACTGATATACTGCTGTAAGCAACTGATGTATTTCGATTTAGAGGATTATCATCCCGACATAAGCCCTGTCGGCCAGGCGATTTCCTGGCGCGAGGGGGTGCTGCTGTCGATCATCGCCCATCTTGTGATGGTGATCCTCATCCTGGTGGCGCCGAAGTGGTTTCCGTGGCTAACCGAGCCGAGGCGCGTGCAGGTCATGGCGCGACAGGCGCCGCAGGAGCCGCCGCTTCAGTACATGATGGTGGCGCCGCGGTTCGAACGTCCGGTCGCCAAGGCGCCGGAGCGCGCGCTGCCCTCCGATCTGAACCGCGCCGCGGCGTCGCCGGAGCGCGCGAAGAAACCCGAGAACATGGAGCCGCTGTCGCGCGGCAACAGTCCAGAGCGTGTCGACCAGCCGCCCAAGCAGACGGCGCGCGGCCAGGGGCCGCAGCCCGATCCGGCCGCCGGCAATCCGGTGGACAAAGCGCAGGCGGATCAGTCGCAGAAGATTGCGGACTCGCAGTCGTCGCTGCAGCTGCCGTCGGCGCAGTCGCGGATCACGAACGGCGCCAACGGCCGCGCCTCGAGCTCCGGCGGATCGCTCGGCGATGCGCTGCGCAATCTGCAGCGCTACACCCAGGGCGAGGCGTTCGACAACCCGGGCGGCGGCGGCGGCCAGTTCGGTCCCGAGATTCAGTTCGACACCAAGGGCGTCGAGTTCGGCCCGTGGATCCGCCGGTTCATCGCCCAGGTCAAGCGCAACTGGCTCATCCCCTACGCGGCGATGTCGATGAAGGGCCACGTCGCGATCCAGTTCAACGTGCACAAGGACGGATCGATCACCGACCTGCAGGTGGTCGGTGCCAGCCCGGTGGACGCGTTCAACAACGCCGCCCTCGGGGCGCTGTCGGGATCGAACCCGACGCAGCCGTTGCCGCCGGAGTATCCGGACAACAAGGCGTTCTTCACCGTCACCTTCTTCTACAACGAGACGCCGCCGCGGTGACGCGATCGCAGCCGCTCGGGTCCCTGAGTCTGCTGCCGGCGTTGGTCGTCGACGTCGTCGTCGGCGGGCGATGAAACGGTTCGCCGTCGCCGTCCTGGGCCCCACCGCGACGGGGAAGAGCGCGCTGGCGCTGGCGATTGCCGAGCGCTACGGCGGCGAGATCATCAACTGCGACTCCACCGCCGTCTACCGCGGGTTCGACATCGGCACCGACAAGATCGCCGCCGCTGATCGCCGCGGCATCGCGCACCATCTGATCGACATCGCCGACCCCACCGACGACTACACCGCGGCGCAGTACGCCCGCGACGCGACGGCCGTGATCCGCGACGTGCACGCCAGGGGCCGCCTGCCGATCCTGGCGGGCGGAACCGGCTTCTATTTCCGAGCGCTGACCCGCGGGCTGTTCCCGGGGCCGGGACGCGACGCCGCGCTGCGGCAGCGGCTGGAGACGATCGCGGCGCGGCGCGAGGTCACGTTCCTGCACCGGCTGCTGCGAAAGGTCGACCCGGAGTCGGCGCTGCGGATCCAGCCGCGGGATCTCAAGCGGCTGGTGCGGGCGCTCGAGGTGTACTTTCTCACCGGCAGGCCGCTGACCGCGCATTTCGCCGACACGCAATCGCCGATTGCCGACGTCGAGGTTCTCGAGATCGGCCTGCGGCTGCCGGCGGCGGACATCTCGCGGCGGGTGACGCGGCGGGTGGACGCGCAGTTCGCGCGCGGGCTGCTCGACGAGATTCGGGCGCTGCTCGAGCGCGGCGTGCCGGAGGCGGCGCGGCCGTTCGGCGGGCTCGTCTACCGGCAGGCGATGGAGCATCTGCGCGGCGTCCGCGACGAGGCGTCGACGCGCGCGCTGATCGCGCAGGAGAACCGGCGCTATGCGCGCCGGCAGTTGATCTGGTTCCGCAAAGAGCCTAATCTAAGCTGGTTCGACGGCCCTGGCGAATCGACGGCCACGATCGACGCCGTGCAACGTGTGATCGCCGAACGGCTTCAGGAGCGCGAACGCTAATGCCCGCCACGGAATCGAGAGCCGCGCAGCCGAACATCCAGGACGTCTTCCTCAATTACGTGCGGCGCGAGAAGCTCACCGTCACCATCCGGATGATGGACGGCAGCGAGCTCGAGGGGCGGATCAAGAACTTCGACCGCTTCGCGCTGATCCTCGACCACGGCGGCACCGACCAGATGATCTTCAAGCACGCGATCGCCGCGATCAAAACGCCCAAGGCCGTCTCCAATTACTTCTCGCATCAGTAGGCTGGCGTGACGTCACCCCGGCCGCCGTTCCGCCGCGCCATCGTCATCGTCATGGACAGCGTCGGCATCGGCGAGCTGCCGGATGCGGCAGCCTACGGCGATCAAGGCAGCAACACGGTGGGCAACATCGCCAGGCAGATCCGGCTGAGGATCCCGACGCTGCGCCACCTGGGCCTCGATCGTCTGGTGGAACTCGACCCAGACGATTCGGAGAAAACCGCGGAGCACCACTCGGCGGTCTCTGCGGTCTCGGCGGTTCCTTCTCTCCCCATGGGCGCGTACGGCCGCATGGCCGAGGTTTCGGCCGGCAAGGACTCGGTGACCGGGCACTGGGAGATGATGGGGATCGTGCTCGACCGGGCGTTTCCGACCTTCCCCAACGGCTTCGCGCCAGAGATCCTTGCCGAGTTCTCGCGCCTGACCGGCCGCGGCGCGATCGGCAACAAGGCGGCGTCGGGCACCGCGATCATCGACGAGCTCGGGGCCGAGCACATGCGCACCGGCGCGCTGATCGTCTACACCTCGGCCGACAGCGTGTTTCAAATCGCGGCGCACGAGGAGGTCGTGCCGATTCCCGAGCTCTATCGCGCCTGCGAGATCGCCTATAAGCTCGTCGGCGAGGGACTCGGCGTCGGTCGCGTGATCGCGCGACCGTTCATC